>CADCOR010000201.1 GCA_902803055.1 uncultured Erysipelotrichaceae bacterium | reverse complement strand
CTGGATAAACTTGATTTTGACTGGATCAGGATCATGTATATGTATCCTGATGAGATAGAAGAGGATCTGCTGATCGAGATGAGCAGATGTAAAAGAGTGCTGCCTTACTTTGATATTCCGATCCAGTATGGCAACGATGAGATCCTCAAACTGATGAACAGAAGAGGCAGTGTAAAACTAATCAGAGAAAAGATCGCCCTGATCAGACGTTATTTCAAAGACGCGATCATCCGTACGACTCTGATCGTCGGTTTTCCTCATGAAAGCGAAGAGACGTTCAAGGATACACTGAATCTTGTCAAAGAGCTCGAGTTTGATTCTTTAGGCGCCTTTACTTATTCGCCGGAAGAAGATACCAAAGCTTACGAGATGGAAGACCAGATCGAAGAAGAGACAAAACAGCGCCGCTATGAAGAGCTGATGTCTTTGCAGCAGGGGATTGTTGAGAAGAAAAATCAGGAAAAAGTCGGCAAGGTCTATAAGACGCTGATCGAAAGATATGAAGATCTTTTCGATCGCTATATCGGGCGTTCCTATATGTCGGCACCTGATGGGATCGATGGAGTCATCTACATCAAAACAGATAAGGAACTCAAAGTCGGTGATTTTTACGATATAAAGATAAGCGGTTATAAAAACTATGATCTAATTGGTATAATTGAAGAGTAGAAAAAGAGGTATAAATATCATGAACTACTATATCGGAATTGATTTAGGCGGAACTAACGTCAGAGTTGCCAAAGTTGATGAAGAGGGGAAGATCGTCAAGGACATCATCGCTCCTTCTCATGGAAAGGAAGGCCCACAGAAGATCGAAGCAAACATCCTTGATCTGGTCGACGATTTTGATCTTCATGATGTCAGATCGATCGGCTTAGCTATCCCTGGTCCGGTCGATGGTGAAAAAAACGTCATCACGATGGCTACCAATATCCCGGGCTGTGAAGGCTATCCTTTTGCGGATAATATCCAGAAGGTGACCGGTATCCCTGTATTTCTTGATAATGATGCCAATGCGGCGGGGCTGGCAGAAGCGGTCCTTGGTTCCGGTAAAGGCTATAATGTAGTTTATTTTCTCACTCATTCGACCGGTATCGGCGGAGCTTTGGTGATCGACGGCCATGTCGTCAGCGGACATAAAGGCTATGCCGGTGAAGTTGCCAACGTCATCGTTGATCCGGAAGCCAAACTGTATCCGATCTATTCCCATCTGAATAAAGGCGGGGTCGAAACAGTTGCCTCGGGCACTGCGATCGGCCTGATCGGCGGTGATACGATCGGACCGGAAGCCAATTCTTCAAGAAAGATCTTTGCTTTGGCAGCTGAAGGCGATGAAAGAGCGATCGCCATTCTCGACAGGATGTCTTTGAACCTGGCAAGATGTCTGGCCGCGATCTCAGCGATCTGTGCTCCAGACTGCTTTGTCATCGGCGGCGGCTGTTCCCATTCCTCACACATGTATTTCGATAAGGTCAGAGAGTATTTCAAGACCATGGCTCATGAAGGTATGAGAGATGTTCCGATCCTCAAGGCGCTTCTGGACGAACCAGGCGTGCTTGGTGCTGCCATGATCGGTAAATCTCGTTTAGGATAAACATATGAATTACACTGAATTAAAAGAATATATCTGTTCCGGCCAGCTTGATGAGAGTATCAGGCAGGTCATCTGTAACGATGATGTAAGCGAAGAAAAGAAACGTTATCTTTCTTTGCTTGAGGATGCATATAAGCTCTATGGTGATGGTGATTATCATTTCGTCTCTTCACCTGGCCGCTCGGAGATTGGCGGCAATCACACCGATCACCAGCATGGCCATGTTGTCGCTGCTGGCCTTAATATCGACAATCTGTGCGTCGTCAAGGCCAATGATCTGAATGTCGTAAACTATTCCGACCGCGTCTTTTCGATCGCTCCGGTCGATCTGTCAAATCTTTCCGTCAGAGAAAGCGAAGTCAATACTTCTGAATCCCTGATCCGCGGTATCGCCTTCAGGCTTAATGATCTCGGTTTCAGATATGGCGGTTTTGATGCCTTATGTGAATCAAGAGTGCTGGTCGGTTCAGGTATCTCTTCGTCTGCCTGCTTCGAGATGATGCTGGTGGAAATATTCAATTTCTTATATAACGAAGATCGCGTTTCACCGATCGATCGTGCCAAGATCGGTCAGTATGCAGAAAACTTCTATTTTGGCAAACCTAGCGGCTTGCTGGATCAGATGGCTATCTCAGTCGGCGGTTTGGT
>CADCOR010000200.1 GCA_902803055.1 uncultured Erysipelotrichaceae bacterium | reverse complement strand
TTACAAAAGCCAGATAGTTTCTTCTGATCTGCTTTTCGGAAAGTTCTTTGTCTAAGATCGGCTGAAAGACAGGTGATTTGGAATAGATCAGCAGACCGCTGGTCTGTTTATCCAAGCGATGGATAGGCAAGGCATTGATATATTTCTGCTCTGCGTAATAAGCATCCACGATCCGGTTCATCGTCTCCTCAGCTTCATTATCGCTGTGTACCAGCAGATCTTTAGGCTTATTGACGATCAGGATGATCTCATCTTCATAGATGATCTCCGGTTTCAGACTGCTTGAAAGATGAATGTGTTCTTCCGGATAGATGTTTATATCCAGATTCAGACCAGCGATGTCACTTTCTCTGTTTACCGGATTGCCATCCAAAAGGATCTGCTTGTTCTGAATAAGCAGATGCTGAACCTTTTTAGAAGGGATGTAATTATCAAAAAACTCCTGTATCGTATTGACGAACAGCGAGTTTATTTCAATATGCAGCCAATTATTATCAAGCGTATAACGCATGTATTAATTATAGCAGAGCTTAATTCAATGACTCAGGCGAATAGAACGCATAGGTGTTCTTGCCATTTCGTTTCGCCTTGTATAACATCATATCCGTCTTCTCAAACAGATCATCCGGACTGCTGGCTTGCGTGCCGTGAGTAATGCCGACACTGACAGAGAAGGCCGGAACGCTATCTTCCGGAACGGACAGCTCTCCGTTGATCTGCTCGATCTTGGAAGAGATCAGATGCTGCTTCATCTCACTGGAATGAACCATGAAGACGACGAATTCATCACCGCCGATTCGGCAGATGTAGTCATCGGAACGAAAACAGCTTCTGAAGACCTGTACCAGTCTGACCAGAGCCTTATCACCGATCTCATGGCCATGATTATCATTGATACTCTTGAAGTCATCCACATCGAATAGCAGCATATATGTCGATGTCATATCGATGCTGGAAAGAAGCAGATCATAACCGGCACGGTTATAGGCACCGGTGAGTTCATCGTGCGAAGCTTTGAAATTGAGATGTTCCAGACTCTTCTTATAGACGGAATACATCCTGTTGTAGGCCTGAGCCAGATAGCGGAACTCATTGGCTCCCGATTCGTTGATCGGTTCATCTTCCTTGATCTGATCAGTCGCTCTGACGATCGGATCGATGCCCAGATATGCCGTCAGCCAGACCATGAACAGGATCGAAAGGATCAGCAAAAGGATAATGATCCTGACGATATTGAGTTCTCTGTGCATTGAAGCCATCTGTGATCGGTCAATGGTCGTTGTGAGATTATCGATCTCCGAGAGACATTCCTGCATATTGTTCCGGATCAGATCTTTCTGTTTATAATAATCATCGTTCAAGACCTTTTCCGTAGCCAGTTTCATCTTCTGTTCGGCACTTAGGGCTTTATCAGCGGCACTGAGTTCAACACTCTTCAGCAGCTCGGGATAATCTTTGACATTCTTGGCCTCGATCATCAGCTTCATCGCATAGTATTCCATATCCATCAGCTTGACCGATTCCTCCAGTGCTTTTTCCAAAGGCTTGGCAGCGATCTGCGTATTCGGATCGGCATTCATCTTGCTGATGGCTTCTTCTCTTCTTTTTGATTCAAAGGCTTCTTCGAAATACTGATCAAGAAAACGGCTGTCACCATTGATCGTATAGCGCTGTACGCTTTCCGTCAGATAATCGGAAGCTTCCATCAGCTCCAGAGCCGCTTTTTCGAGTTTCATATGTTCTTCGCTGGCATCAGTGACTTTACGGAAAGTGGAAGTCAGATGGAAAGTCGAAAGCACCAGCATAGCTGAAAGAACGACGGTTATGAAAACCAGAACTTTATGCAAAGTACGAAGGGAAAGACCTTTGTCGACAAGTCTGTTCATCAGTCTGTTCATGATTTTCATTCGCCATCTCCTTTCTTTTTCATTTCTTTTTTGATAATTTTCTTTTCAAATTCTTTTAATGGCAGAGGTTTCGAAAAATAAAAGCCCTGCACGATGTCACAGCCGGCATCCTTCAGCAACTGCAGCTGTTTCTTGGTTTCCACGCCTTCGGCAATGACTGGTACCTTGAGATATTTGGCAATATCAATGATCAGTTCCACCAGATGGAAGTCTTCGATATTTCTTTCGATATTTTTAATGAAAGCCATATCCATCTTCAGGATATCGACTGGCATTGATGAAAGCATATTCAGTGAAGAATAACCTGAACCGAAATCATCCATTTCGATCTGATAGCCGATCTCACGCAGCTGTTCAATGACCTTGATCAGATAATCAGCGTTTTCGGTATAGGCCGATTCTGTAACTTCCAGTTTGAGATCACTGTAATCAAGTCCGTTACTTGCAATTATTTCATTAAGGGTAGAAATCAGATTAGGATCAAACACATCGACCCGCGACAGATTGACTGAAACCGCGATCCTGACACCATAATCTTTGCGCCAGCGGGCGATGTTTTCTGCTGTATGCTGCCATACGTAATGATCTAACAGTGAGATCTGGCCATCTCTTTCCAGCAGCGGAATAAACTCGGCAGGTGAAATCAGGCCAAGTTCCGGATGTTTCCAGCGGGTCAGAGCTTCAGCGCTGATCAGAGTCGCCGGATCATTTTTGATGTTGTATTTTGGCTGATACCAGACTTCAAACTGTTCTTCTTCCAAAGCCTTGCGCAGATCATTGAGCAGCAGCTGATCACGTTCTTCCCTGATGCCCATCTGCTCATCATAGATCGTCAGCTGGGATTTGAAATCGCCGCGTGACATGTTGCAGGCGGTACGGGCACGGTCAAACTGCAGCAGAGGTTCCATGTCTTCTTCCCATGGTTTGACACCCATTCTTAAACGCACCGTCGCATTATCGGACAGGGCATTGATCTTATCCTGGAAGCGTTTGAAAACAGCTTCCCAGTCATCCCTTTGCGGACAGTAGATATCAAAACGGTCAGCCTCAAAACGGCAGGCTATACCATTGCTTTCTTTAAGGAAATCGTTTATTTCTGAACCGAGTTCATACAAAACCTTATCACCGAAATCACGGCCATGCAGGTCATTGATCGAATGGAAACGGTCGATATTGATGACTGCCGCATCCATTCTGTTATCCGGATGTTCGCGATAGAGCCTGTTGGCATAAGCCAGAAAGAAGTTCCAGTTATATAAACCGGTCAGGTTATCACGTTCGGTCTCGGAAATCAGCTTTCTGCCCTCACTGGCACTCTTTTCTGCCT
The DNA here is from genome assembly GCA_902803055.1 of uncultured Erysipelotrichaceae bacterium. Taxonomy (GTDB): domain Bacteria; phylum Bacillota_I; class Bacilli_A; order Erysipelotrichales; family Erysipelotrichaceae; genus Colivicinus. The sequence goes on along the minus strand of CADCOR010000200.1, from coordinate 2,506 downwards.
CATTGCTGCGCAAGATCAGGAAAGTGATAAGCGCCGTCAGCACCGCGATACCGATCATGAAGATCAGCAGGTTGTCTCTGACAAAATCGCTGAAAGTAACTTTATAATCACGGAAGCCATAGGAAGTCAGTGAAGAATTGACAGCCGTATCCGGGTAAAGCTTCATGACTTTATTCAGGATCGAATACAGATTGTAATCACTGCGCTTGGTCGCAAAACACAGATCCATCGTCTCACCGGTAGTTAATACCGAAAGATCGTTTTTATCAAAGAGATCTCTTACCCTGTCGAGACGATAATTGCTGACGAGCGTGGTGTCAGCTTCGCCCGTGCTTACGGCTTTGAAGTTTTCCTCACTTGAGTCACGGTACTGGATCTCCCAGTTCGGGAAATTGTCTATCAGGAAAGTCTCGTGGTTAGGATGTCCCTTAAGGACGGTAACAATCATTTCCCGATCCGGTGATAAGCCCTGATGATCAGCCGTCCGCACTGCCGCATATATTTCCGTGGAAACAAACGGATCGGTAATGATGATTCCGAGCTGTTCACCATCATAGGCACTGAGATTGATCGGAAAGACACAGTCAATCTCACCTGCAATCAGTGATTGGATAGCTTCTTCCGAAGTCTTGAAAGCCTTGGTCTCAAAGTTCAGTTTGGCATTCTTCTCACAGTTCTTTGCAAATTCCAGATAATTGGACAAAGCACCCGTGAGCTTGCCGGCCTCATTCTGATCGCAATAAGGAATAAAATCATCACGATAGCCGATACGGATCACACCGTGTTCATCAAGCCAGTCTTTTTCTTCAACAGTCAGAAAACCGTTGACAGCGGAAGCCTTATGGAATTTTTCCGTCAGCTGCTGATTGAAATCACGGTTGTTTTCAAGCAGTCTGTTCATCGCGATATCAAGATCCTTCTTCAGATCAGGACGGTTCTTGTTTATGCCGAAATAGAAATTCGAAGAGCCGATCTTGCAGACAGGGATCATATCGGTTGAATTGCCATAGGTATCAAGGGTGACCAGGACATCGATCTCACCCTTCTGCAGCATTTCCAGCAGCTGCGGAGTCTTGGCCGTAAGTTCAATGATCTGCGGTTTTACATCATGATTTTCAGCCCATTCAACAAACATCTGTTCCTGAATGGAATTCTTATTGACACCGACACGCTTGCCATTAAAAGTATTGAAGTCATCAGGCCTTATTTCGGTATTGTCCGGAGCAATGAAAGCGTGATAGTCTTCCACACCCATGCCCTCAGCTGAATACAGGATCTTTTCCGCTCTTTCCGGCGTATAGGAGACATCACTCAGCAGATCGATCTTGCCTTCCACCAGCATCTCAAAAAGTTCTGACCAGCTGCCTTCGACATATTCATATTGCCAGTTGGTATAGGCTGCGACACGCTGTTGATACTCGTAGCCATAGCCTGATTTCCGGCCGAACTGATCAGTATGGTGAAAAGCTGATTCATACCAGCCGACTCTGACCACTTTTGTTTCTTCTTCTGCCTTGATCTTCTGTGGTACAAAAAGTGTCGCGACAAAGCTTAAGCATAAAAAAAGCAGGATCAGACTCTTAAAAGGAATTGATTTCAGATAATGCGTTTTCTTATTTTCCCAAATCATAATCTGCGCTTTCGCAAGCCCGTTTACCTGATTAACAGATAAAGACTATTTTTTTATTCTTTTATTATAATAGCACCTTTTTGTAAGCGCTTCACATTATCGTTTTGACATATTATAAAAGCCGGACCATCAGATCCGGCTTGTAAAGATATTTTTGATTCCGTGGGAAACAGTTATTATCTGATAGCCTCTGACCAGTAGGACTGCTGATAGATATCAACAAATTCATACTGAGCCAAAGTTTTGTAGTCATCTAACGGCATATCGCCGAGATAGACTTTATCCTTGACGATCAGTTTTTCACCCAGGATATAGGCATAGTCATAATTGCCCTCATAGTCGTAGTAATCGCAGACGAACTCGATCTCGTCGTTTTCGTTAAGCTCATACAGACTCTTGGCAACGACATCAGAATCATCGCGGTAATCATAGGTATAGCCGACAACGTTCATGTCTTCATCATCGATGTTGACGAGCAGATCGGCATAATCGCCATTGAGTCTGACCGGAATACGTCCGGTATAGATCGTTTTTTCGCCATCATCAGTCGCATAAAGGTGATAGTAAGGCACAAATTGCCAGTTCTCATTATCGGCTGAAGCGACGATCCAGGTCATATCTTTCATCTTCAGCAAGGACCTGTCATCATCAAAGTCATAGAGTGCATCCTTACCTAATTCGATATAGCCCTTGCCATCATCGATGAACATATTCAGCAGGAGACGATCGACCAGATTCCACTGATCATCAGTCAAGGTGATCTTGTCGTTCTTCCATTTCAGATCGGCATCGAAGTGATTCTTCGCAATGTATTCCGCGATCTGACGGCTGTTGTTTCGATCCCACCAGTTACCCATGTCATAGCCGTAGTAATCG
>CADCOR010000199.1 GCA_902803055.1 uncultured Erysipelotrichaceae bacterium | reverse complement strand
AAAGCTTTTGATCATGAATCAAAGATCAGAGTTGCTCAAATCAATCCCGACTATGCCGATGGAAAATCCTTAAGTGAAGAATATGACATTCCCTATGAAATGGAACTCAACTGTCTTATTGTCGAAGGAAGAAGAAAAGATAACATCAGTTACGCTGCCCTGATCGTTCCCTATGGCTATCGAGCCAATATGAACGCCAAAGTCCGTAATCCTTTAGACGCCAAGGAAGTCAGGCTTGCTGACCTTGATTATGTAACGAAAGTGACTGGCATGGAATATGGAAGCATTACCCCGATCGGCTTGCCTGAAGACTGGAAGATTCTGATCGATTCATCTGTCTTTGATCAGAAAGAGGTAATTGTCGGCGGCGGACTGGTTAAATCAAAACTGCTGCTGCCCTCAGCTTTGTTTAAAGATCTGCCAAATTGTATCGTTGTCGATGGCCTGAAGAAAGAATAGGCCATTTTTTCATAACTGTTTGCCCGCGAACTGTGAATTATAAAGTTCAAAGTAGAAACCTTTGGCTTTCATCAGTTCATCGTGATTGCCCTGTTCAATGATCTGGCCATCTCTCATGACTAGGATCTTATCAGCGTTTCTGATCGTTGACAGACGATGAGCCACGATGAAACTGGTCTTGCCTTCCATCAGCTGCTCAAAGGCTTTCTGAATAAAGATCTCCGTACGGGTATCGATCGAAGATGTCGCTTCATCGAGTATCAGCATCGGCGGCATGCATAACATTACCCTGGTAATACATAACAGCTGTTTCTGTCCCTGGGAAAGTGAGTCATCATCGATGATCGTATTCAAGCCATCCTTCATCCTTCTGATGAATTCATAGCTGTGCGTCTTTTTTGCCGCTTCAATTATTTCTTCATCACTGGCCTCAGGCTTGCCAAAGGCGATGTTGTCTCTGACACTGGCCTTCTTTAACCAGGTATCCTGAAGGACCATGCCATAGCTCTTGCGCAAAGAGGAACGGCTAACGGATCTTATCTCCTGGCCATCGATATAAATCTCACCTTTATCCACATCATAAAAACGCATCAGCAGATTTATCAGCGTCGTCTTGCCGCAGCCCGTCGGTCCAACGATCGCAATCGTCATACCCGGATCCGCATGGAAATTAAAATCTTCGATCAGATTCTGATCTTTCCGATAGGAGAAGCAGACATTATCGATATCGATCATTCCTTCTTTGACATCAAGTTCACGATCAGGATCGGCGCTTTGCGCTTCTGCCTCCAGCAGTTCAAAAATACGCTCAGCACAGGAAATGGAATTCTGTAATTCGGTGACGACCGAACTGATATCGTTGAATGGCTTCATGTACTGGTTGGCATAGGAAAGCAGAACACTTAAGCCGCCGACCGTTAACGAACCATTCAGGATCTTGTAGGCACCAAATAAAGCCACTAAAGCGTAGATAAGATTATTTACAGCTCTTGTCGAAGGGTTGGTAAGTGATGAGTAGAAAGTCGCACTTTGCGCATACTTTTTAAGATCAGAATTTATCTCAGCGAATTTCTCGCTGGCTCTTTCCTCATAGCCGAAAGCCTTCAGGATCTTTTCATTGGTGATCATCTCATTGATCAGTGCGGTCTGTTTTCCTCTGGTCTCATTCTGTTTGACAAACATCTGATAGGAACGTCTGGCAATAAAGCGGGCAACCAGAAAACTTAATGGTGTCAAAAGCAGAACCATGATCGTGATCTCGACATTGCGGGAGAACATGAAATACAGCGTCACAAAGATCGTCACTGCTCCTGCAAACAGCTGCGAGAAGCCCAGCAGCAGGCCATCAGAGAGCTGGTCGGCATCAGCGATGACTCTGCCAAGCATATCACCGGCCGAATGGCCATCGAGATATTTGAGCGGCAGTTTCTGGATATGTCTGAAAGTCCGATCGCGGATATCATTGATGGTGCCATAGCTTATGCGGTTATTGATCAAAGACATCAGATAGCTGCAGAAAGCTGATATGCCGACAAAGATCATGATCCTTAACAGATATCTCATTATCAGTGACATGTCGATCATGCCGACACCGATGAGTTCATCGATCGCTTCACCAAACAGGATCGGAACATACAGCTGGGTGATCACACTGATCGCCGATAAAATGATACTGAAAAAGATATCTACACGGTATTTATCGAGCAGCTTGAGCAGTTTGGAAAGTGTGCTTGTGGAAGTCTTTTCAGGCATAGACCTTGACCCCCTGCCTGCCTGCTTCTTCAGGGAATTGCGAATAATAAATTTCCTGATAGACTCTGCTTTCTTTCAAAAGCTGCTTATGTGTTCCCTGAGCGACTAGTTTTCCATCATCCATGACCAGAATCAGATCAGCATTCATGATCGAAGAAGTGCGCTGGGAAACGATGAAGACACTCAGCTGTTTGTCTAGTTCACTGATCGCTTTTCGTAAACGGGAATCGGTCGCAAAATCAAGTGCACTGGAAGAATCATCCAGGATCAGGATTTCCGGCTTTTTGATAAGTGCTCGGGCGATCGTCAATCGCTGGCGCTGACCGCCGGAGAAGTTGCGTCCGCCCTGTTCAACGATATGATCAAGGCCTTCTTTCTTTCCTTCGACAACTTCCAGAGCCTGAGCTGTTTTTAATGCCTCATAGATCTCCTCATCGCTGGCATCTTCCTTACCCCACCGCATGTTTTCTCTGATCGTGCCCTCAAATAAGACAGCCTTCTGCGGGACGATCGCTATTTTATCCAACAAAGCCTTTCGGCTGTAGTCTTTGACATTAAGGCCATCAACTCTGACTTCACCTTCACTCACATCATAAAAACGCGGGATCAGATTGACGATCGTCGACTTGCCTGAACCGGTCGAGCCGATCACACCGATGGTCTGTCCCTTCTTTGTCTTAAAACTCACCTCACTGATCGCATCGATGCCTTTTTCATAGGCAAAAGATACATCTTTGAATTCGACCTGATAAGTATTATCTTTTATATCTGTTGCTTCATCCGGATAAGTCAGTGAAGGAGAGACATCAAATAAAGCCGCTACTCTTTTGCCGCAGGCCCAGGACTTATTGATCGTGATCGTCAGGCTGGCAAGCTTGATCAGTTCAACGATGATCTGTGCCATGTAGTTATACAAGGCGACGACATCGCCCTGTCTGATAGTTCCGACATTCACGCTTAAGGCACCGCTGTAGATCAGAACGATCGAAGCGATGTTGACGATCGCATAGGTCAAAGGATTCATCAAGGCCGAAAGCCGGCCGACCGTTCTGTTCATGAAAGTCAGATCAATCGAACGCTTTTCAAATTCCTTGATCTCATCATCTTCCTTGCAGAAAGCCCTGATGACTCTGACACCGTTCAGGTTTTCTCTGGTCATGCCTAAAAGGGAATCAAGTTTCTGCTGCACCTTTTCAAATAAAGGTATACTCTTCAACATGATCGCATAAACGACCAGCGTCAATAATGGGATCGTCACGACAAAGATGAGGGCAAGCCTGGCATCGATCGTGAAAGCCATGATCATCGCTCCAAAGACGATGAAAGGACTTCTGAGCAGCAGTCTTAAAGCCAGATTGACACCGACCTGCAGCTGATTGATATCGGAGGTCATGCGGGTAATTAACGTATCGCTGCCGCTTTGATCAAGTTCCTTGTAGGATAAGGACATGATGTGATCAAACAGTGACTGTCTTAAATCTGAAGCAAAGCCGACGCTTGCTTTAGCCGCAAAGTACTGGGCAGTAAAAGAAAAACCCATTCCGGCAAAAGCCAGAACGATCAGCAGAATGAATGAATTGATGATAGCCTGTTTATTATTTAAGGTGATGCCTTCGTTGATGATATAAGCTACTACCAAAGGTACCAGCAGATCCATCAGAGCTTCCAGCAGTTTAAAAAGAGGGGCCAATATGGCCTCTTTAGTGTATTTTGATAAATAGGAAGATAGTCTCTTCATAAAAAACTACGACAGATATTTCTTGGCGGCATTGATCAGATTGTTCGCCACTTCCAGTTTATTACGATAGAGAATCTTTTCATATTCTCTTTTTGCTTCTTCGATATGTTTCTGTGCCTTTTCTATTTCCTTGTAAGCCAGATCGACATCGATCTCTTCGACATCAATGACGCTGTCCGCGATGACCTCGGCTTCATTGTCCTTGAAATAGAGAACGCCATTATTGACGGCATAATGTGACAGAACACCATCCTTGCACGTTTCAATAACTCCGATCTGCATCGGGATGATCAAAGGCATATGGTTGGAAAGGATCGTCCTACGGCCTTCCGAAGTCGGAATATTCAGCTTCTCCGTTTCGATGGTCTTATAGACGCCTTCATAGGTAACAAAGTCAACTTTAAACAGCATTTTCCTTGCCTTCAACTTTAGCGATCACATCTTCGATCGAACCGCAATAGACAAAAGCATCCTCCGGATAGCTGTCATAGCGGCCGGAAAGAATTTCTCTAAATGATCTGATCGTATCTTT
>CADCOR010000198.1 GCA_902803055.1 uncultured Erysipelotrichaceae bacterium | reverse complement strand
TTATCTTTTTGCAGTTAAAACTCTCTTTCTATATTACATTTTCTGATATGTAAATCACAGCATTCCCCCTGATCATTTTATTTAAAAAAGACGAAGCTTTCCGACAATGATTCCTCATGTCTGACAGCTTCGTCTTAATTATTATCTTTCTATTTACGTCTGCGGCGTTCATGTCCGCCATGTTCTGGGGAATGAGTGCGTTCTTTTACCTTATAGAGTTCAGTATCTGCCGTATTGATCAGTGTAAACAATTCATCATAGGACTGCGGCTGTCCCTTGGCGGTACCGATCGAAAGTTTGATCTTGCATATACCTTTTGGGTTATGCTTAATAAACTCGTATTCTTCGCCTTCATAATTCTGTTTTCCTTCGCCTAAGCTTAAGACCAGAAATTCATCACCGCCATAGCGGTAGCACAGAGCCTCCGGATAAAGATTCTGCAAAGTAATTCCGGTCTCTTTCAGAATTTCATCACCTATCACATGGCCATAGTTATCGTTGATCTCTTTGAAGTAATCAATGTCGATCATGTAAGCTGTGATAGCTGTTCCATGGATCCTCTTGGCATCTTCTTCAAGTGCCAGACGATTGCGCAGTCCCGTCAGCGCATCCCGATGAGAGATCTCTTTGAGACGCTCTTCCTTGCGGGCCAGGTAGAGCTGGGTATGATACTGGATGCACATGCCGACCGCAGTCAGGATCGCCAGCAGGATGAAATTGAATATTTCGATCCCGGCAGCCTGTCTGGCAGCATAGGCTGCCATAAACAGTCCTGAATAGGCAGCTGTAACCAGGATGATACTGATCAATGGTTCAAACTGGATAAAGCAAGTGGCCAAAAGCTGTACAGTATGGAAAGTCAGCATCTGCTCGCCGATCGCATAGTGCCGCATATCGGAGAAGATGCCCCAGATCGAATAGACCGCATAGAAGAAGACCTTGAAGACCAGCGAGCTGATATGAGACAGTTTCCTGTTCTTCATCATCTTTCTGCTGACTAAGAAAATGACGAAACTGAAAACGGCACAGAATACCACACTGTGTAAGATGGTCAGTTTATCGCTGTCAAACTGAAAGTGGTTCCGTATCAGGAAAGCCACGATCGAGATGGTCTCCAGTATGCTGGCAGCCAGAGAGGCATTGCAGATACTGCGCATGCTCTGACGATCCATGGATGTCGTCAGTTTCGGATCTAATGATGGAAACAGATATTCCCAAATGGTATATCTATCTTTGCTGTCGTTCATAATCTGCTCTCCTCGCTTTACCTTCTAATATTCATTCATCATCATGAGGAATTACTGTTTAAAAGCTTCTGTTTCAATAAAACAGGCATGCCGGGGCACACCTGAATTGTGATTCTTCTCCCTACGTTGGCATTATCCAAATCAGGTCAGCGGTCCAGATCAAGCAGTCTGTTCTCAGCCGACTCCAAGGTCAGCTCCCGTTTCATAAATTATATATTTTTTAATAATAGAATGCTAATTATTCTGCTATAGCGTCTGCCTTATGCCTGCTTCACTCCGAGCACGACATGGTGATAATCGCTTTCCCGTGTTTTTATCGTCTGCAGGGAATAAGCTTCTGTTTTCTCATCCTTCTTTTTGCAGAACTGTAAAGAAAGTGCTTCATCCTGCTCGGCAAGATGGATCAGGTTGGCTTTGCTGGTCGCTTCTCTCACTTTTTCGGCATCAGCCTCGCAGACATCCTCAAGCAGTTTCTGTCTAGCCTCTTCATAGAAATTCGTTCCGGCAGGACGGATCTCCAGGTCACCTTCCTTGCCCATATAGAATTCCAGATAATAGTCTGTCACGACATCCACATAGAAGATGCTTTCAAAGTCACTGGTCAGAGCATTGGAGATGCTCATATAGGTCTTCTTGACTGAAGGACTGACTTCGACTTTGATTTCCTTGCGTTCGTTAATGAAATTGTCAAAGGTCTCAGGCGGTACCGGCTTAGAGAAGTAGTAGCCCTGAACATAATCACAGCCCATTGCCTTGAGAACCATGTACTGTTCTTCGGTTTCGACACCTTCAGCAACAACCGGCACATGCAGATAATCCGCGATGTCGATGATCAGTTCGATCATGCGCACATCTCTGGTCTCGCCAAAGGCACTGCGAATAAAGCTCATATCGAGCTTCAAAGCATCGATCGGCAGATGTGTCAGCATGCCTAAAGAAGAATAGCCGGTTCCAAAGTCATCCATCTCGATACGGAAGCCCATGCCCATACCGCGCAGTTCTTTGGCGGCCGAAATGATCTGATCTGAATCGCTGGTGTAGGCAGATTCCGTTATTTCCAGCATCAGGTCATCAGCACTGAGATTGTAAGCACCCAGAATCTCCTTGAAGATGCTCTTGAGATTCGGTGTCAGCATATCGATACGGGAAACATTGACCGACACCGGTACAGAGAAGCCAAGGCGGTCTTTCCATTCCCTGATCTGCTTGGCAGTCTCACGCCAGACAAACTGGTCGAGTTCCAGGATCAGGCCATTATCTTCAAGAAGCGGAATAAAGACACCCGGTGAGATCAGACCCAGTTCAGGGTGATCCCAGCGCACCAGTGCTTCGGCACTGGCCAATACCGGGCTTTCCGGACGGATATCAAATTTAGGCTGGAAATATACCATGAAGCGGTTGTTTTCGAGTGAAGGTTTGAAATCTTCCAGCAGACGTTCTCTGTAGAGTTCAGCTTCATGCATTTCCGCATCATAAATACCGATCGCCTTTCTGAAACCACTCTTCACGGTATTGGCAGCGATCTTCGCATATTCAAAACGGCGCTCGATCGGCAGCGATTTATCAACACTGGAATACGCACCCAGACGTAAACGGACACGGTTCTTGGAGACATCCTCATCAACGAGATCTTCCGAAGCCTTATCCAGGATGCTTTCATAGTCTTCCGTATGCGGGCAATAGATGAAGAAGGTATCAGCGCCTCTGCGGCAGCATACTCCACCGATCTCACGGGAGATCTGACGGACGCGCTTTCCGATCCTGGCAAGCACGCTGTCACCGTATTGTTTTCCATAGCGCTCATTGAGCATATGGAAGTGATTGACATCGAGAACGACCGCATCCATCGGCATTTCGTTGTAGTGCTGATCATACATCTGCACATAGCGCAAGAAGTAATCCAGGTTAAGCAGATTCGTCAGACTGTCGCGTTCAGTAGACTGAATGATATTGCGCTTTTCTGTAAGTTCGATACACCTGTTGACCCGCGCCTGAATGATCTCGGCCGAAGGATAAGGTTTAGGAATGAAGTCGATCGCACCGATCAGCAGACAGTCGACCTCGGCACTCTGATCAGCCGTCATGACGATGACCGGTATGCCCTTGAGGTCTTCCTCTTCTTTCATGATCTTCAGAACTTCCATGCCGCCCATTTTCGGCATCTGCAGATCCAGCAGCACGATAGCCAGGTCGTCCTTATGAGTCTTGACCTGTTCGATCGCTTCGATACCATCTGTGGCATATAGGATCTCATAATTCTCACCCAGCATATTGCCTAAGATCATCTGATTGATCTGCTCGTCTTCAACGATCAGCACCTTACGCTTGAGGTTCATGATCTCCGCATCTTCATCTTCTAAGAAGAGCGGTTTGGCGGAGGCTTCTGCATCTTCACGGGAGATCGCACCCATACCTTTCAGCAGTTTCTTTTCTTCATACATCAGAGCATCTGCTCTTTCAAATACCGCATGGAAGCTGCTGTCTTCTCCAGGTTTGAAATCGGAAAGACCGCCGGAGATGACGACTTCATTGGAGCTGATGTGTTCCACCGAACGGTCATGCAGTGCAAGTACAAGTTCTTTTCTGATAAGGTAGTCACGGCCCTGAATGATCACGACAAATTCATCACCGCCGGTACGATAGACCGGACTGTGCTGGAAGATATCGCAGATCATCCTGCTGGCCGCAAGGATATATTCATCACCGGCTTTATGGCCGAGCGTATCATTGATGACTTTCAGACCATTCACGTCACAGACGACGACGGCAAACTCTTCTGCCGTTTCTGCTTCGATCGTGGCGTTGATCTCCTTCTGCTGGAGCAGGAAAGCATGCTTGCTCTTGACACCGGTCAGAGGATCGGTAAGAGCGATGATCCTGGCCTGATCGCGCTCATCGTTGGCCTGTCTCTCCCACTTCTGCATCGAGATATAATTGCTGAGCATGACAAGCAAAGACACGCCGAATAGACCGACGATCACGAAAACGCTCGTGTTGTCGGCTTCGTGGAGGCGGATGAGCTGTTCCGCAAGGAATTCATCTTTATCCTGTTTGAGGATCTCGGGATCAGCCGTACCGTCCATGTAAGCAGAGATCTCGGCAATGATCTTATTCTCTCTGTCTTCATTGAGTCTCTCTGCCCAGGTCATTGCCATCAGCACGATGAACACCAGCAGTGCCAGCCAGACGATGATGGCTTTACCAAACTTCCGATCCTGATCATTGCGGATGACGACATGGAAATAGAGCAGGCCAAGGAAAGACCAGACGGCCATCAGTACATATGTTTCGGTCTCGATCGTATAGTCAGAGAAAGCGCTTGGGAACAGCAGGAATATGGCAAAGGCCACCAATATGAACAGACAGATGCCGCTGATCAGATGGTCATTTTTACAGCCTTCTTCTCCCGAGACCTTGAAGACAGCTACGGAAGCAAAACCATAGATGATCGTGGCACCGATCGTTGTGGCATCCACGATCCAGCCGATCGCTGTCCTGCCGATAAACGGTATAGGCAAAGATACAAGCAATATCAGAAGTATGGTATTGACAGGGATCTGTTTGTCGCTGAGCAATGTAAAGCGTTCCGGCAGGATGCCATCCTGAGCTGCGGCGTAGCAAAGACGGCTCAAGGCTCTGATCATACCGATCAGACTGCTGAGCACCAGTGACAGCAATGAAGCCATCAGGATATAGACACCGGTCGTGCCAAGATAATGATTGGCTGCATAGAAAGCCGGAAGTCCGGCGATGCCATCATAGTCATCCAGATGTCTGATGTAATCAAGCCAGCTTGCACAGCCTTCCGGATAAGCAGTTACGCTCATAAGAACGATGAAAACATATAACGCGGTCGTGACGGTTACGGCAATCGCCATGACACGGAACACTCTGTTATGTTTGAAATTGTATTCTTCCGCTGAATGGGAAATGGTCTCAAAACCTATAAAAGCCCAAGGTGAAATAAAGGCAATACGGATGATCTGCCTGAAGACATTTGCATCCGGAATAAAAGCCGGACTCATCGACATTCCCGAACCCGCAAAACCAAACATCGAAGTCACAAAACAGAAAGTAATGCCAATGGTGAAGCACAGCACTGTTGCCACGATGATCTTTGCCGTAGCCTTCTTGCTTTTCATGCAAAGCAAGCCGACAAGCCACATGGCCACCAGTGTTACCAAAGCTTCGCCAAGGTATACATCATAGTCAAAAACTGTGTAAAGATACCATTTCTTGAAGACAGCGCGCAGGAAGTAGCGAGCAAAAAGCGGGATACTTGTAGCATTGGCCCAGAAGATGGAAATATAGATCAGGAACATGAACCAGGCGATCAGGAAAGCACGGTCATAACCGAAAATATGCTTTACATAGTTATAAAGACCTCCTGAACCCGGATAACGGTTGGACAGAAAGTGATAGTGGTTTGACACCATCAGCATCATCACAAAGCCAATCAGAAGACCGATGACGGAACCCGCCGGTCCGGCTTGCGAGAGATAGGACTTGCTGGTTACGACAAGCGAACCCCAGCCTATAGCAGAGCCTATCGATAAGGCAATTACTGCCAGTGGCGAAAGATAGGGCTCCATTTTAACCTTATTGCCGGCTGCTGATTTTTCTTCTTTCATATTACTCACTCCTTTGCACAGTATATTTACTTCTTAAAGGACAACGATTCACACTCCAAAATGACAGCAATATCCTGCCATCAATATATTATTTATTATTTCGTTTTATATATTTAAGTTCAACATCATAGCCAAGACGTTCCATCATGGCTATAAATGTTTTGTTGATTATTTTTTCCTGATGCTTGATCAGCCGGGAAACATAGGTTCCGGACGTTCCGATATCATCAGCCAGCTGCTGCTGACTTATTTTTTCCTCAATACAACGGGTTTTGACATCAACTTCGATATTATTTTTTAGCATTGTTTTCCTCGCCTGTTCTGTTCCAGAAATCAAACAATTTGTTTGATATATGATAACATATCTCAGCAGTTATTTCTATCTGATAAAAACATTGAAATTGTACAATCTATACATCATTAATTACTAATATACAATCGACGGATATGAATCCAATTTGTTCTGTTTTAAAGCAGAATAAACAGTCCAAAATACATGACAGCTCCGGCAATATTGCCCTTTGCCGGAAGTTTTGTCAGTGAGAGGATCGCCATTACAGGCAATGTATTAAATACACACGTCCAGCG
>CADCOR010000197.1 GCA_902803055.1 uncultured Erysipelotrichaceae bacterium | reverse complement strand
TCTTTATTCTTAGTCTCCAAGAAGAATCAGAAGATCACAAGAGTAACTAATGAAACCCTGGATGTCGAAAACTTTGATGTCAGAAATGAAAAGATTTTATTATCCGGCGTTGATTTCACGACCTTCAAAGGCAAGTTCTCTGCGGTCTATGAATATGATCATAAAACAAAACAGTTAAGCAAGCTCTATGATGACAATATGGAAGTCTACAGAGTGTTCTACTATGGCGATAAGAAGATCGTCTTAGGTACCTATGGCAAGGACTGGGGTGCCATCGAATCAGGCAAGTTCTATTGTCTCGATAACGGCAAGATGGAACTCTTCCTTGATTGCGAGTACTCTTTCTATAATGCGGTGCTTTCCGATGTGCGCTATGGCAAGACCAAATCCTTATACAAATACAAAGATGATGTCTATCTGCTGACCTGCCGCAAGAATCAGACGATCATTGTGAAGTTCGGCAAGGAACTCACGACCGTCTTTGATCAGAACGGTACGGCTGATGACTTTGTTGTCGGCAAGGATGGCATCTATACGATAGCCATGGTCGATATGAAACTGGAAGAAGTCTATAAGGTCAAAGACAATCAGTTAAAGGCTCTGACTTCAATAAATAAGAAAGTACTTTCTGACAGGTATGTCGCCCAGCCGGAAGAGCTGATCTTGAATAAAGCGATGCCGGTCTATGGCTGGGTCTTAAAGCCAATTGATTATGATCCAAAGAAAAAATATCCGGCCATCTTAGATATCCATGGCGGACCGCGCTGTGCCTATGGTCCGATCTATATGCATGAGATGCAGATGTGGGCATCAGAAGGCTACTTTGTCTTCTTCTGCAATCCACGCGGCTCTGATGGCCGAGGCAATGCCTTTGGTGATCTGAGAAGAAAGTTCGGCACGATCGATTATGAAGATCTGATGGATTTCACAGATCTGGTCTTAGAGAGCTATCCGCAGATCGATAAAGACAGAGTCGGTGTTACCGGCGGTTCCTATGGCGGCTACATGACCAACTGGATCGTTGGCCATACCGATCGCTTCAAAGCCGCGGCAACACAGCGTTCTATTTCCAACTGGATCACCGAAGTTACGATCAGTGACTATGGCATCGACTTCCCGATCGAAATGGAATTTGAAAATGTCCGCGCTTGCGAAAAGGAACTCTGGGATATCTCCCCGCTCAAGTATGTCAACAACGTGAAGACCCCGATCCTGTTCATCCATTCAAGTGAAGACTATCGCTGCACGCTTCCGGAAGCTGTACAGTTCTATACGCCGATCAAGATCAATGGCGTTGATACCAAGCTTGTGATCTTCAAGGGTGAGAACCATGAACTATCCCGCAATGGCAAGCCGCTGCACCGTCTCAAGAGACTTGATGAAATTACTGACTGGCTCAATAAATATCTGAAGAGGTAAATAATATTATGGAATTTGATCTGAATAAAAGACACTGTTACTGGTTCAATGAATTATGTAAAATTCCCCATGGTTCAAGAAACGAAAAACAGCTGAGTGACTATATCGTGGAGTTTGCCAAAGACCATGGCTTCAAGTACAAACAGGATGAAGTGTTCAACGTCATCATCGACAAGGATGCTTCAGCCGGTTATGAAAACAGTGAACCATTGATCCTGCAGGCACATATGGACATGGTCTGTGAGAAAAACCGCGACTGTGAACATGACTTCCTTAAGGATCCGCTTGATCTTTATGTCGAAGATGGACTGCTTAAGGCTAAGGGTACGACCTTAGGTGCCGATGATGGCACCGGTGTGGCGTACATGCTGGCGATCTTAGAAGATGACACTTTGAAACATCCGAAGCTCTCCTGCATCTTTACGACGATGGAAGAGATCGGCCTGCTCGGTGCCAATGAATTAAAACCGGAAGATGTCCATGGACATCGTCTGATCTCGCTTGATGGCGGCGGCGAATGCCATACGCTGTTATCGAGTGCCGGCGGCGGTACGGCTGTTGTTTCAAGAAAAATCAGTTATGTAAACAACGATGATCCATGTCTGTCGATCGTTGTCAAAGGCCTGCTGGGCGGCCATTCCGGTGGCGATATCCATCTGGAAAAAGGCAATGCCAACAAGCTTGCGATCAGGATCGTCAAGGAAGCACAGCTGGCGGGTTTTGAGCTTAAGCTGGTCAGTTTCAACGGCGGCATGAAGGACAATGCGATCCCGCGTGAAGCGTGTGCGGTTGTTTCCTGCAATAAACCTGAAGAATTAAAGAAGTTTGTCAAAGAAAAAGAAAAAGAGATCTGGAAAGAGTTTGAATTCTCTGATGCCGGATTTAAAGTAGAAACTGAAGATGTGAAGTGTGATAAAAGGATGTCCGATGAGGATTCAAAAGCCGTGGTGGACATGCTGTATCTGTTCCCGAATGGTTTCAAGAACCGTTCGATGGTCATTGAAGGACTCACCACGACTTCACTCAATGTCGGTGTCGTCAAGACTGAAAACGACTGTGTGGAGATCGATGCCTTAGTCAGAGCAGCCCTTGATTCCAATACGGATGATCTGCTCAATCAGATCAAGGTGTTAAGTGAGCTGCTGGGCTTTGCCTACAAGGTTGAAGGCAAGTATCCGGGCTGGTCATACTCCGAAGTCTCGCCGATGCGTGATGTCTTCCGGAAGGTCTGTGAAGCTAACGGCAAGACCTTAGAGATCTCGGCAGCACATGGCGGCTGCGAATGCGGTGTCTTCAAGGGACTCGATCCGCAAGTCGATATCATCAGCTTTGGTCCGATCACCCGTTATATCCATACTCCTGATGAGGAACTTGATCTGGGCTCCTTTGATCGCTCATACAGTTTGCTCACTCAGATCGTTGAAGCATGTAAATAGGAGGAAAAAATGAAAAAAGGAATCGTAGTTGTATTAAGCGGTGCCAGCTCAGTAGGCAAGGGCGAGATCAGAGATCTGCTGCTGCAGGATGAAGATCTCAATCTGTTCTATTCGATCTCTGAGACGACCCGTCCCAAGAAGGAAGAAGAAGTCGACGGCAAGGATTACTACTTTGTAAGCCATGAAGCTTTTGCGAATTCCGTCAAAAACAAGGAACTGCTCGAGTATACAGAATTTAATGGCTATTACTATGGCACACCAAAAGCACAGATCGATTATCTGGTCAACCTGGGCAAGAATGTCCTGATCGAAGTTGAAGCACAGGGTGTCGGTTCGATCAAGCTGAACATGCCTGAAAGCATTGCCTTCTATGTCATGCCGACCAGTTTTGAAGAACTGGAAAAGCACATCATCGACCGCTATGGTGATGATGAAGCATCGATCCAGAGACGTTTAAACAAGGCCAAGATGGATATGGAGATCGCACCTTTGTTCCGCAACGTTGTATATAATGATGATCCGCAGAAGGCCTATGAACAGATCAAGGCCAAGGTCTTAGAAGAACTGGAGAAAAATAAATAATGGAGATCTCAAGAGAAAACTTTATCATTGATGTACCAAGCGTAGATGAACTGAAACCGAAGATCCTGGATTACCGCGCACAGGACAAGCTTCTGGACAGCTGGCTCGTCAAAAGACTTGATCAGGTCCTGCCGCAGGTCATGAAAAGAAGCGGCATCGACTGCTGGGTCGTCTGCAATAACGAATACAATGAGGAACCGGTCTTCTGGACACTGGCTCCCCGTTCACTGATCACGGCGAGAAGACTGACGATCCTGGTCTTCCATCTCAAGGATGATGGAACAGTTGACCGCATGTCTTTAACGCATCCGGTACCGGTCATTGGTGATTACTACCGTCCGATGTGGACCAATCCTAAAGGTCAGTCCTGGGGCGAATCAAGGATCCTCAATCCTAATGCGCCGGTCACTGAACAGAAAGGTGAAGGCGAGACCCAGATGGAATGTCTGGCCAGAGTCTTAAAAGAGATCAATCCGAAAGTCATCGGTCTGGATATGTCCAAGGACTTTGCCTTTGCGGATGGCTTAAGCCATACACTGTATGAAGAAATGATGGAAGTTTTCGACGAGGAACAGAAGGCTAAGATCGTTTCAGCGGAAAAGGTTGTCGTCGGCTGGATGGAAACCAGAATCGATGAAGAAATGGATGCCTACCATGGCATCATGCAGATAGCCCATGCGATGATCGCGGAAGCCTTCTCTTCCAAGGTCATCCTGCCAGGTGTCACGACCAATGAGGATGTCAAATACTGGATGATGCAGAAGACCGTCGATCTGGGCTTCAGACCTTGGTTTGACTATGAAGTATCCGTAAGAAGAGCCGGTGTTGGTGAAGTTGTCGGCGAGACTGTCATCAGACAGGGTGATCTGCTGCATTGCGATGTCGGTTTCCGCTATCTCAATCTGTGCACGGATACACAAGAAAATGCCTACATCCTGAAGCAGGGTGAAACCGATGCACCGGAAGAGCTGAAGAAAGTAATGGCAACGGTCAACCGTTTCCAGGACATCACACTTGGCGAATTCAGGATCGGCCGTACCGGCAATGAGATCCTGGCTGCTTCCTTAAAGAAAGCCAAGGAAGAGGGAATCGTTCCTTGTCTGTATACTCACCCGATCGGTTTCAATGGCCATGCGGCTGGACCGACGATCGGCTTATGGGATAAGCAGGGTGGTGTGCCTGGCAATGGTGACTATCCGATGTATGACAACACTGCTTATTCACTTGAACTCAATGTCAGATGTCCGGTTGAAAGCTGGGGCGTAGAACTCACTTTCGGTGCTGAAACAGATGTCCTGGTCAGAGATGGCAAAGTCTATTTCCTGGCCGGCAGACAGGATCGTTTCCATCTGGTTAAATAATGCAGAAAAAGAATCCCATACTGCGCCTGTTCATATTGGCATCGTTCTATTTTCTGATCGCCAATTTTGCCCATCCGGTAGAGCCAACATACTATAAGATGCTGAATCTGCCGGACTACATGTTCGGTCTGGCGTTTGCGGCCATGGCGACGACCATCTTCATGTTTTCGCCCTTCTGGGGCAAGATGGCCGATCGCTTCGGACCGGTCAGAACAGCGAGTATCTGCTTTATCGGTTATGGTATCGGACAGGCTTATTTCTTCTTTCTGTCTGACGGTGTAGCCGATATTGTTTTAGCCAGACTGCTGGCCGGTGTCTTTATCGGCGGCTTGGGTGTTTCGCATATTCTTTACATCATAGAGAATATGGAAGGCGAACACAAAGGCGGACCTTTAGCGACCTATGCGACCTTGCAGGCAGTATTCTCGGCTTTTGGCTATCTGGTCGGCGGTATTGTCGGTGATCTGTCTTTGACCGGCTGTCTGGCCGCGGAAGTCTTGGGGCTGTTTGCCTTATCCTTCCTGTATCGTATCTTCCTGCAGGATAAGCCAAGAGACAAAGCCAAGACCGATATGCGTGAACTGTTCAAAGAGGCCAATCCGTTAAAGGCTTTTGTGATACCAAAGGAAGATGTGACGATCGCTTTTATCAGCTTCCTGCTGGTCTGCATGTTCACAAGCTTTGCGGCCACCTGTTATGAACAGTGTTTCAACTATTTCATCAAGGATCAGTACGGTTTTCCGCCTTCCTATAACGGTTATCTCAAAGGCGGTGTCGGCATCATCACGCTGATCGCCAATTCAACGATCTGTACTTATCTCTTGAATAAAACCGAAATCAGAAAGTCGATTACCTATATCCTGGCAGCCTGCATGTTCATGATGATCGGTATCATTATGATCGATGAGGTCAGACCATTCATCATATTGAATGTCGTCTTCTTCGGTTTCAATGCCGTCTATAAACCTCTGCTGCAGGCGATGTTAAATGGCTTCTCGAAGAAGTCATCAGGTTCGATCGTCGGTCTGTACAACTCGATCTCGAGTATCGGTACGATCGTCGGTTCGTTAACTTCCGGTTTTGTCTATGCAGTATCGCCAAAAGGCTCTTTCCGCTATTCAGCGATTGCCTTTGCCTTAGCGATCATCTGCAGTATCATACAGCGCAAAAATGATGTTCAGCTCAAAGAATCAGAAAACGTATAAGGAGGAAAAAATGATCGTCAGCGAAAGAAGAAAAAAATGTTTTGCAGAATTCAAAAAGACAGGTTTAGATGGTGTCCTGTATGCGGGTGGTGCCAATTTCCAGTATCTGGCTGAATGCACATCCTATTTCTGGCAGCGCAACTGCTTTACTCTGGATGCCCCGATTGCCGGTTCGCACATCTTCCCGGAAGTCATGATCTACATGAATAAAGAAGGAAAGACGACGATCCTGACTATTCCTTCCAAGAAAGACCATTTTGATACCAACAAAAATGATGTCGTTGTTTCCTACATGGATCAGTTTGAAGATGAACTGCGTCATATCGTCGATGGCAAGAAAATCGGTATCGGCCGAGATTGTGAAGAGTGGTTCAAAAATACATTGAAAGAAGTTGATCCGGAAATTGAAACATGCAGTGCTGAAACACTGTTTGATGACATTAGAAGGATCAAGGATGCCAACGAAATCGATAAGCTGCGCAAACTTGGCAAGTTTACCGATGATGCTGTCATGTATGTAGTCAAACACATGTATGAAGGCATGACGATGTTTGAATGTGAAAGAGGCATCATCGACTATGGTCTCACTCATGGCATGCAGGATCTGTCATTCTCACCGACCTGCGGTTTCAAGACCAGAAATACAAAGAACGCGGAAAACATCGAACCGTTTGAACCGGAAAGAAAACTGGTACCGGGTACGATGGTCGCCTTCGATATCGGCTACATGGATCAGGGCTATTGCTCAGACTGGGGTCGTACCGTTTACTATGGCAAGGCTCCGGAACTCGTCAAGAAAGGTTATGAAGCATTGCAGGCTGCTGAATGCTATATGGTCTCACAGATCAATCCGGGTGTCACAAGATTCGGCGATCTCTATGATCTCATCTGTGATAAAGCCGAAGAACTTGGCTATTATGATTACCTGCGTTTCAAGAGAGATGAACCAGGCGGAAATGGTCACCATATCGGATCTGAAGTTCATGAAGTGCCATTCCTGATTCCAGGCACTGAGCTCGTATTACAGCCAGGCATGGTGTTCTGCAGTGAACCGAAGATGTTCTTCCCGAATGAAGGATATATGAGAGTTGAAGATATGATCCTGGTTACTGAAGATGGTGCCGAATTCCTGACCAACTTCCCTAGAGATCTGTTTGAGATATAGACCATAATCACAGCGCATCAGATCCGGATGATAACAGGATCTGTATGAACTGCTGATATTAAACAAAAAGAATAAAGAGAAAGAGGCTGATGATCGGCCTCTTTTGTAAGAGAATGCATCTGTGCAGATATCGTGTCTTAAAGAGTC
>CADCOR010000196.1 GCA_902803055.1 uncultured Erysipelotrichaceae bacterium | reverse complement strand
CCTCTTAACTGAACATCGGTATAGAAATACTGCTGGTAGCGGTTCTTGTTCATCGTCGCAATCACGTCTTCTGGCTTGCATGAGGCAGGATACATCGTGCCATCGGCGATCATCGTTCCTAACAAGGCATCGGGATCGATGGATGGTGCCAGTGCCTTCACTTTCGCACAGGCCACAAACTGATTGTGAACCGCCTGATACATCGTTTCTTCCATCTTATCTTTCGGCACCTGATCATCATAGATGCCTAAAGAACCAAACATGACTGTCGGCAAGAGATTCACCTGATTGCAGACGATCCAGTATTTTACCTTGCCCTTATATCTCTTCAGCAATAAGGCCGCATATTTCACAAAGAAGTCGATGACTTTCTTATTCGCAAAACCGCCGTATTCTGTTACCAGATATAATGGTATGTCATAGTGGCACATGGTGATGACCGGTTCCATGCCATCTTTGATGATCTCATCGATCAACCGATCATAGAATTCAAGACCTTTTTCATTAGGTTCTTCTTCATCACCTTTAGGAAAAATTCTTGACCAGGATATTGAAGTTCGAAAAGCCTTGAAACCCATCTCTTTCATGAACTGCAGATCATCCTTGTAGGTATGATAAAAATCAATGCCATATCTTTTCGGATAATAGCCTTCCTTATCATTCAGGGCAAATCTGATGCCTTCCAGAGTATCGCCGCCTTCTTTGGTGATATGTGCCTGATCCTGCTTGTCATCATAGCGGTGGATGTCGGAAGTAGAAGGACCTCTGCCATCTGTATCCCAGGCACCTTCGACCTGGCAGGCAGCCACAGCTCCACCCCACAGGAAATCTTTAGGAAAACCACTTGTTAACTGTTTCATGTTTTTCTCCCTTTCACTCATACGGATAAATATGTTCACTATCTGAACGGAATTCTTTTAAGCGGAAGATCTTGCCTTCCTTATTGAAATCGGCGATGGTCACACCATCAAAGCCGGATACTTTTCCCTGATAATCACACTTGAAGTACCATTCAACGACGATCGTCTTATCTTTCTCGATCTCTCTTTTAATGATCCATTCCAGCACCGATCCTTTCTGATTCCATTCTTCAAACCAGCGTAAGATCTGATCAAGGCCATGATATTCTGGGCCATAACACTCGGTATAGACGATGTCTTTCGCAAAGACCTGTTCAAGGATTTCAATATCTTTTGAGATCCAGGATGCAAAATACTTGTGAATTACATCTTTCATGTTTGGACCTTTCTTTAAAAAAGCAGCTGCCTGACAAGGGGGACTTACAGGCAACTGCTCTAGAATATGTACAGAGGCTTATTCGCCTAAATCTTCGCCATTGGAAGCGCAGACTTTCTGATACCAGTAATAAGAATCCTTCAGCGATCTCTTGCCGCTGCCCTCGCCGTAGTTGTTATAGTCGACATAGATGAAGCCATAACGCTTTTCGATCTCGCTTGAGGAACAGCTGATGATATCGATCGGGCCCCAAGGGTAGTAGCCTCTTAAATCAACACCATCCTTGACTGCTTCTTCAAAAGCTTTGATGTGGTCTCTGAGATAAGCGATACGGTATTCATCATGGATCGAACCATCGGCCTCGACCTTGTCATAGGCACCTAAACCATTCTCAGTGATATAGAGCGGTTTCTGATATCTGTCCCAGTATTCGTTCAAGGCAATTCTCAAACCGATCGGATCGATTGACCAGCCCCAGTCAGAAGCCGGGATATCCGGATTGGAAACCTGACCAAGTTCGGTATGCAGGTATGGCTCTTCGCCAGATAATCTCGTGTAGTAATAGCTCAGTGATACGAAATCAACCGTGCCTTCCTTTAAAGCTTTTTCATCTTCAGGGGTGATCTCGATATGCAGATTATTGTCATCAAAATATCTTAAGGCGTAGCCAGGATAGCAGCCTCTGACCATGATGTCGCCATAGAGGTATTCCATCTGGTTGTGACGCATGTTCCAGAAGACATCTTCCGGTCTGTGTGAGCACGGATAAGTCAGGTTGGAACAGAACATCATGCCGATCTGATTTTCCGGATCGATCTCATGGCCAAGTTTGGTAGCCTTGGCACAGGCGACCATCTCATTGTGAACGCCCTGATATTTGGCTTCCTTGAGGTTTTCAACTTTATCAGCCGCAATGCCTAAGTGGTTGAAACTCTCATGGATGATCAGGTTGATCTGATTGACGACGATCCATTTTTTAACCTTGCCCTTGTATCTTCTGAAGCAGGTCTCACAATACTTCACGAAGAAGTCGATGACTTCACGTGAATACCAGCCTTTGTATTTGATCGCCAGATTAAGCGGCATTTCATAATGGCTTAAAGTGATCAGTGGTTCAAGACCATTGGCGATCATGCAGTCGAAGAGCCGATCATAGAAAGCCAGGCCTTCTTCGTTTGGTTTCTCATCATCGCCATTCGGGAAGATCCTTGCCCAGTTGATGGAAGTCCTTAAGGAATTCATGCCGGAACCAGCCAGGAGCTTTATATCTTCCTCATAAGTGTGATAGAAGTCAATGCCTCTTCTTTTCGGATAAAGCAGATCGTCTTCCTTCATGGCTTTCTCGATATAGGCTGTATCGATCTCCATGTTGTAGCGATCCTTTGGATCTATATCATATTGAGCACGGTTGATGTCAGCCAGACACCAGCCCTTTCCGCCTTCCTTCCAGGCACCTTCCATCTGGTTGGCAGCTAAAGCACCGCCCCAGAGGAAATCCTTGGGAAGACCGTTGACTTTACTCATTTTTGCCATATTTATTAACCCTTCAGTTTCGCATCAATTGCTTCAGCGTACTTCAGGAAATTCTTTGTCATGTTTATTTCGACCTGAATAGTCATGAGTGTATCCTGAGCGTGGGCAAACAGAACTGAATATTCCATCTTTTCATCGCCGCCTCTGATATCGCCCTGGATCATTTCGGTCTGAGTGACATGTGCCTTGGTCTGGACTTTTTCGGCTTCCTTGATCAGTTCTCTGGCAGCGTCATAATCGCCTTCACAGATCTTGTCAAAAGCCTGGGCTGCAAAGTTTCTGGCATCACCGGAATTCATGATGATATCCATTGCCTGCATGATGATGTGTTCGTATTTTTCTTCAGGTGTCATTACTTTTTCACTCATTTTAATTTTCTCCTCTTATAAGAAACGCTGTCGCTGACTTATAGCCAAGACGACAGCGTTTATAACACTACAATATGATTTGATTATTCAGCTAATTCAGCAGCTTCTTCTTTCAGTTTCTGTCTCTCGTAAGCCTTTAAGAACGGATACCAGATCAGAGCTGAAACAGCGAACTGAGCAAGTACGAAGATGATACTTGGGATATGTCCCTGTGTTGAGATCCAGGTCGAGATTGGATATGGGCAGTACCATAATTCAAACTGGATACGAGGAATCTTGGCAAACGGAATGACCTTTGTGAAGATCCAGGTCATAGCTGACAGGACGATACCCTGTAACCACATCGGTAACATGAGCAGCGGGTTCCAGGCAACAGCACCGAAGATGACCGGTTCGTTGATGTT
>CADCOR010000195.1 GCA_902803055.1 uncultured Erysipelotrichaceae bacterium | reverse complement strand
GCTGCTGATGGTTCACTGGTACTGAAGGTCTATTTCAGCAAGGCGTTTACTGTTACATATAACGATGGCGCCGATGGAACGGTCTTTGCACAGGAAACAACAGGCAATCTCTGCTATGGTGATCTGACACCTGAACTGGATGCGTCATTAGACAGACCTAACTATAATTTTGCTGGCTGGTTAAAAGCTTCTGATGGAACTGTTGTAGATGAAGTTGATGAAACAGTTACCGGAAATGAAACATATACTGCCGTCTGGGAAGGCAAAACGCTCTATGTTACTTATAAGCTGAATGGCGGTAACTACGACGGCAAGACTGAAGATGTTGTTGAAGAATATAAGTATTACGAGGGTGCAAGCTTCATCGTTAAAGAAGGTCCGACTATGGAAGGCAAAGAATTTGCCGGTTGGGATCTCAAGGGCTATGTACCTGGTGAAGAAATGCCGTTAGTATGTGATATTGAACTGACTGCTACCTGGAAAGATGAAGAACCAGAGAATCCGGTTGTGAATGTCATTTCTGCTTCCATAACGGTTATCAGGAAGGAAATTGTCAAATCATTCTCGATCAACATCACCAGCAGTAAGACTTCGGATGCTTCGACGGTTGCAGCAAGCGTTGTTTCAAGTGTTACGGTTCTGCCGTTTATAAGCAAAGCCAAGACGCTTTCCATTCTTTCCAGCAGGAAGAAATAATACTATAGTTTTATAACTGATAAAGAAGGTTCTGCATTGCCAGGATCTTCTTTTCTTTTGGACAGGAAATTATAAAGGTTATAATTAACAGTATGAGTAAATCAAAAAACGCGATCTTCTATGAGAAGCTGGCCAAGAAGATTCTGCTGCCTAAGGGCAAGACGATGAGCGAAGTCATTATGAATTATCGCAGAGCCCGCAAGAAGCAGAAATACAATCTGCCTTTGCTGCTGAAGATCTCCGATAAGGTCGATGATGTCGTTTCCAGAGATATGCATCTTTTCTATATGAACGTGGAATCAGAGACGGATACGCTCGTGATCTATCTTCATGGCGGAGCCTATGTTGATGAAATTCTGCCTTTTCATTGGGCGATGCTCGATAAGATCACGTCAATGATCGATTCCAAGTTCATCATTCCCGATTACCCTCTAGCTCCTTACAGCAATTTTCTTGACTGCTATAAGAAGATGACGCAATTCTATAAGAAAGTTCTGGAATACTATCCGGATAAACAGATCATCATGATGGGTGATTCGGCTGGCGGAGGACTGGCAGCTGGCTTAAGCATGTACTTTGCGAAAAAGGGTCTGCGGGTGCCGGATAAACTGATCCTGTTATCACCATGGGTAGATCTGGTCATGGACAATGAAGAGATCAAAGATTATATTCCTGATGATCCGATGCTGAAGTATGATGATCTGAAGGTCGATGCAAAGTTCTGGGCTAATGGCCATGATCTGAAAGATTACCGTCTCTCGCCGCTTTATGGCGATGTCTCAGTCCTGAAAGATGTGACTTTATTTACAGGAACCCATGAGTTCTTCTATCCGGATATCATCCGTTTTGGCCGTAAACTGGAAGAAAATGGCGTTAAAAACAGGATCTTTGTGGGTGAAAAACTGAATCATGTCTACCCGGCTTTTCCAATCCCGGAAGCCAATGATGCCTTGAGAATTATTGCCCAGGTCATAGAAAATGAATTGTAGACAGGGAAATGAGAGTCTTGTTAAGATATAATAAAAAGGAGCTTATATGGATGCGCTTAGAGTAAATGATACATATCAGATCTTATTTGATAAAGCCGGATCGATCCTCGATGATAAGCAGGAAATCCTGAAGATCATTACGGAAGCGGAAACCAAACTGGCTGATTTTCCTGAGGATAAAACAGGTGCAGATAAGATGGATATGATGCTGAAGATGGCAAAAGCATATCTTAACAAAGAATATCCGATCACCAATGAAAAGGCTCTGTGTGCGATCGTGGCTGCTGCGATCTATCTGACTGATGATGGCGGAGGTATTATCTCCAACGATGTGCCGGTCATCGGGATCATGGATGATCTGGCAATGATTGATCTGGCTTACAGAGACTGTGAAAATGAAGTCAAAGCTTTTGGGCTTTGGAATAAATAGGAGGAAATTAACTATCAATAGTCAAGCTTAATTTCCATAAAGAAACAAAACCATGACCAAAAGAATCAGTATTTCATGATTCTTT
>CADCOR010000194.1 GCA_902803055.1 uncultured Erysipelotrichaceae bacterium | reverse complement strand
CGTCGCATTGAGCAGGCTGATGAATCTTTTATCAAGGCTTTAGCGCTTGATTCTGATAATCTTGAAGCTCATTTCGGTCTGCTTATCTGTGATAAAGGTTTGAAGAATAAGGAAGAACTTATTGAGTTCTATAAGAATCTTTATTTCAAAGATGTCAAAGAATCGATCATTGCCTGTGAAAGAAATGATGTTCACATCAATGAACTCGCACAGAAGAATGAAGTTGAAGGCTATTTAAGCAAGGAAGAAGTCTTTGATCTTTATGATTATTCCAATTACAGTTTTGAATCAGTATTGAAATCACGTCTTGAAGCCAGATCTTTAATCGAAGATGAATTCAAAGTTGATAAGACTCTGTCTTATATCGTTAAACGTGATGATCCGGAATGCAAGGAATTCTATAAAGAGATCATTTCGGCTTATGATGAGCGGATAGATGAAGCCAGAGCAGAAGATGATCAGAATTATACGACTTTAAATACAGACTACCAGCGCTTTTTATATCGTGCATATTCAAATCTGAATGTCATGCATGAAGAAGCACTGGATCGTCGCCGAAGAGATTTCAATGATGCAGTTTCTTTATATAACAGCACAACAGATATCAATGAATTGAAACATCTGATCAGCCGTTTTGCGGATTTCAAAGGCTATGATCGTGCTGATCAGTATATAGGCTATTGTCAAAGAAAGATACAGGATCTCTCGGAATCAGAAAGCAGAAGACGTTTTGATGAACAGGTCGATATGCTTCTGACGATGGGTGATGATTTCCTCACTGAGGGGCTTTTTGAGTCGGCTAATGATGAATATAAAGAAGTATTGGCTCTTGATGCCATGAATGAAAGAGCGCTTTTAGGTTCGCTTTTAGTTGATTCCAGAGCACGCAATATTGATGAACTTGAAGAGCGTTATGTAAATCTATATAAAGAAGATCGCGTTGAACAGAAGAAGATTGATGTCGACGAAACGATGGTTGATCGCAAGGTTGCTGAATTTGCAGGTGAGGAAATAAGCGAAGAATATGTTCGTGATTTATATACCTACAATGACTTTTATTATGATTCGCTGGCTGACATCAGAATCAACGAAAAGAAACTGCTGGTTGATGATTTCAAGCTTAATAATATTTTAAATCGTTTACTGGAAACGGGTAATTCAGATATTACGACTTTCTATAACGATGTGATCAGCGTTTATGACAAGCGTATCGCTGATGCGGTTGAAGCTGATGAAAAGAAAAAAGATGAACTCATCAGCAAGTATGCGACTTTTGTCAAAAATAAGGATGAGATTCTGCAAAGACAGAAACGTGAAATCTTTGAAAAACACGCGGAAGAGATCGAAGCCTACTATCAGGAGTGCATCAATATCTTTGATCGCAAGAATCTTTCCAAGAAGCAGCTTGAAGCTCTGATCAAGCGTTTTGAAGTATATCCTGAATATAAAGATGCAGCTGTCTATATTGATCAGTGCCGCAACAGAATTTCAGAAATTGATGTTGCCGATAAGAATGCCTTGATCGATTCACTGATAACTCAAGGTGAAAATGCGATCAATAAGGAAGATTTCGCTGCGTCTTCGATCATTTTTGATCGCATCATGAAGATCGAAGAGAGTCCGGTCGCTCATGAAGGTTCTTTATTAAGCCGTTATCGCATTACTTCCTATGATGAATTAATAGATTACTATATCAATAAGTACAAAGATCATGAACCGGAAGTCCTGCAGGCTTTCCTGCCGGATGAAAAACATGTTCTCAAAGCTATTGATAAGTTCTATATCAAGGATCTGATGGATGATAAGTATATCCGTTCTTTCTATGATTATGATCTTACCTATGAATCATATCTGAATGGTCGCTTGAGACAGGAAAAAGCTTTGAACCAGGATCTCGATCAGGATTATGATATTACTTATCTTTTAGCTAACGATGATACCGAACTCAAAGATACGATCAAAGAACTCAGGACTTATTTCAAGAAACGCATCGCTGAAGCAAAGAAAGCTGATGAGGCGGCAATTAAGGTTATTAAGCGCAATTATGCGATTTTCTTGAAGAATAAAGATAAGGAATTAAGAGATATCTACAGTGAGTTTAACGAAACAGGCAATGTTCCGGAATTGGATGAATCTACAGAATTCCAGTATGAAGAAATAGATGAAGCTGCTGCTCCTGAGAAGGAAAAGACCGCTGAAACAGTTGTAAAAGAAACGGCTGTCAGCAGTAAGCCTGTTCAGGAACCTGTTAAAGCAGATGCCAAAACAAAGCCACAGCCAGTCGCTGAAAAACCAGAGTCTAAGAGTAAGCCGGCTTTGCCATCTGCCACAAGCAAGATTAAAAAGTTTGAAAACAGAAAACCGGCAAAACCACCGGTTGAAAAGGTCAAGAAGGAACCAAAAGACCGCTTTATCTATATCGTTGTGATTGTGGCGCTGGCTTTCTTGGGCGTAATGGGCTATTTTGCCTATGATCGTCTGATTGTTCCGGCCAATACTTACAGACAGGCTGAAGCATTAGCGGAAGCTGGACAGTATGATGAAGCGATCGAGATGTTTAAGAGCCTCAAGAATTATCGTGATGCTGCAGATAAAGCTGGGGAAACCGAGCTTCTGAAAGCTGATAAACTGTATGCTGATGGTGATATTGCCGCAGCACTTAATATCTATAAGAACTACGAAGATCAGGCTGATAATGTCACGAAGATCAAAGATGATCTGATCAAAAAAGCCAATGTAGGCGATACGGTTATTTTTGGTGAATACGAACAGGATGGCTTAAGTTCTGATGGCCGTGAATTTATTGAATGGATCGTTTTAGACAAGAGTGATGACGCTTTATTCCTTTTATCTAAATATGCTTTGGAAATGCAGAAGTTCTCATTGACGGAAGACTCTTCCTATTGGGAGAT
>CADCOR010000193.1 GCA_902803055.1 uncultured Erysipelotrichaceae bacterium | reverse complement strand
GGGTATTCTCTTAATACACTCAAAGAAGAATAGCCGGTACCAAAATCATCGATACTGGTTTCAATGCCATAGTTCTTGAGTTTGCCTAAGAAGTTGACCATGAAATCTTTTTCTTCTTCAGAAGCTGTTTCGGTGACTTCAATAATGATCAGTTCTTTTGGCAGATTATTACTTTCAATGACTTCCATGATCTTATCCGGAAGCCGCGGATCGTTGAGATCTTTGCGTGAGAAGTTGACTGATACCGGTACCGGTTTGTTGCCGATAGTGATCCAGTTATGGATATCACTGCAGACCTGTTTAAGCATGTGCAGATCAAGTTTGTTGATCTTGCCGGAATTTTCAAGCACCGGTACAAAGGCCATAGGAGGGATCATCTGTCCGTTTTCAAACCATCTCGTCAGTGCTTCAGCACCGATTATTTCACCGGTGACTGAATTTACTTTTGGCTGATAATATACAACAAACTCACCATTGTTCAGAGCCTTTTCAAAAGACTGCTCAATGACCTTTGCACGCATAGCCTGATAAGAAATATCTTCTGTCAGTTCAACGATAGCTTTCTTGTTGCGCTTGGCATTGGCTAAAGCCATGGCCGGATCTGAGACAATGCGATTGATCGTGATTGGTGGCATGATATGTGTATAGCCAACAACAGCTGTGATCCTGATCAGGCCTTTTTCACCATCAGAATTTTCACCTTCGACATCAACGCCCTGCAGAAGCATGTTCTGAAATTCTTTTGATCTTTCACCGGCTGTCACCAGTGCCACAAAGTTGTCACCGCCAAGATGACCGAGCACTTCATCGCGATTGAAGAAGCTGTTAAGTTTCCTGGCATAGTCAAACATGATCTTGTTGGCTTCCTTCTGGCCATAGCGTTTATTTACAAGTCCAAAGCCTTTGAGATCAAAATAATAGGAATCATAATTATAGATTGAACTGTTAGAGAATTTTTCCCGGACTTTGCGGAAGTAGCCATCACTGTTAGGCAGGCCGGTCAGCTTCTGGCGCATAGAACTTTCGATCACTTCGTTGATCGCAAAGAAGCGGCTGATCTGTATGTCTGCGATCCTGATGATCGCAGTGATGGTTTCTTTTTCTGCATCGGTAAACTGATGACTTGGTACCGGTGCAACATTCATCGTACCCGGCGCACCGGAATTAGTTGAGAATTTAACATCAAAAGAACCTTTGGCATCAAAACCGAAATCCGAAATAAACAGAACGCGGTTTTCTGCCAATAAGCGTAATTCATTATCATTTGAAGACTGAGGGATCTCGCCGATAACGCGGCCAAGATTCAGATCAGAGGATATATCATAAAGTCCTCTTTTGATGGATTCAAGAGATGAAGTATCTTCTAATAAAATATCCAGAAACTTTTTTACAAGATCAAATCGGTGATCGGTGCTGTGAGTCATTTTTGTTATTCAATTTTTCTTCTATATTTTAATATAAAAACAATAAAAAAAGAAAGCGCTAACAACACCAGTACATATTGCAAGGAATTTATGGTCTGATTTAAAGAAAGAAAAAACCCAAAGAGTTTTATCTGCATCTTTGGGTTTGATTGTTATTCAGATTCTTCAGTTGTGTTTTCCTGTTTCTCTTCTTCACTGTCTTCATCAGAATGTGACATGATGCTGACAGCTGAAACGAAGGTACCTTCCTGCGGTTTGATCAGTCTGACACCCTGCGTAGCACGGCCCATGGTGGAGACTTTCTCAAGATGGATCCTGATGATGATGCCATCGTTGGTCATGATCAGACAGTCTTCATCACCATTGACTGCTTTAAGGGAAACAAGTTCACCGTTCTTCTCGTTGATGTTGATGGTCTTGACACCTTTAGCACCACGGGAGGTGAGACGATATTCTTCGACCGGTGTCTGTTTGCCATAGCCGTTCTTGGAGACGACCAGGATCTTGGAACCTTCCGCATCAGTACACATGCCGATGACTTCCGTATCATCAACACTCATGCCGCGGACACCGCTCGCATTACGGCCCATCGCTCGAACGCCTCTTTCATCAAAACGCACGGCTTTACCGTTGGCAGCACCGATGATGATCTGTGAATCACCAAGGGTCGGTCTGACAGCGACGAGCTCATCGTCATCTTTGAGTGAGATAGCGATCTTGCCGTTCTGTCTGATCGATTCAAACTCACTGGCCGGTACACGTTTGCACAGACCGCGTTTAGTGACAAAGAACAGATAGCCTTTGATTTCCCATTCACGGTTGATCGGTACCATGGCTTTGACTTTCTCGTCCTTATCGATGTTGATGATGTTGATCACCGGTATGCCTTTGGCATTTCTTGAAGCTTCAGGAATATTGAAGCCGCGGATGCGATAGACTTTGCCTTTGTTTGTAAAGATCAGCAGATAGTCATGAGTTGACATCGTCAGGTTCTGATCGACGACATCGTCTTCATTCAGACTCATACCCTTAACGCCACGGCCGCCGCGGTTCTGCAGGCGATAGGTATCGATCGGCAGACGTTTGACATAACCGTTATTGCTTAAGGATACAATGACATCTTCAACCGGGATCAGATCTTCATCTTCCATGGAGATATCACCATCAATTATTTCGGTACGGCGTTTATCACCATACTTATCCTTGATGATCGTCAGTTCATTTTTGATGATCTCAATGACACGATAGTGGTTAGCCAGAATATCTTTAAGATCTTTGATCTCAGCATATAATTCATTGAGTTCATTGATGATCTTTTCTCTTGAGAGACCAGTCAGTCTTCTCAGCTGCATATCCAGGATGGCTTTACCCTGAATCTCGTCGATATTGAATTCCTGATTCAGTTTATATAACGCTTCATCATCATCTTTGGAACTTCTGATGATTTCAACAACTCTGTCGATATTATCCAAAGCGATCTTGAGACCTTCCAAGATATGAGCACGTTTCTCATCTTCATTGAGATCGTACTGTGTTCTTCTTCTGATGACATCGATCTGATGATTGATATAGCACTTGATGATTTCCTTTAATGACAACAGCATCGGACGGTTTTCAACCAAGACGTTATTGTTGATACCGAAGGATGACTGTACCGGGGTCATCTTGTATAACTGATTG
>CADCOR010000192.1 GCA_902803055.1 uncultured Erysipelotrichaceae bacterium | reverse complement strand
TATGGCCACTTTGGCAGAAAGGAGCTGATAATGAAAAAGTTATCACTTATGCTTGTATCTTTGCTGATGTTTGTGTGTCTGTTTGGCTGCGCAACCAACGAAGCAGCAGCACCCGAGAATGCTCAGACGATTGAAGTGACTGAGCCGGTTGAAACTGATAGCCCTTTGGCCCGTCCTATCAGTGATAAAGAAATTTCGACAGAACTCAGCAGAGGCACCTTTACCCCCTATTTGCTTTCAAAAAAAGAAGTAGACTTTTCTGATTTTGATTTCTTAGAGGAATGGATGTATTCCGGTTTCCCGGAGGATGCCTATTATCCTTATGCCAGCTATATGCCTGGTGAATGGAAATACCGCATTTTCTATCTGAGAGACAATTCGGTTGACGGTTTCATGTTTAATGAGATCGGTCTGTCTGACATCGATATCGATTTTGACAGCGCAACATTCTATCTTGACCTGCATCCGCGCTATGACAACTATAACAACGAGATAGTCGAAGTCAGTGATGAAGATGTAGGCTACTCGACTTTTTCCGGCGGTTTTGAAGGCGACGGCATAAAACTGGTGGATCAGGAAGGTGAACTGATCATCTATATCTATTCTTATTTTGCCTATGAAGGCAGAGAATACATCTATTCGACATTGTACATGTCTGAAGAAGATTACGCTATGCTGGTATTCACCAGAGGACAGAACTAAACTGTTCGGTAAAATTAAAACGCATTTATAAGGAGATCAACGGGAATGCCCTTGCATCTCCTTTTTTTGTAGTCCAAAAAGATCACAGATTGTGTTCGCTTAGATAATTAGAGAATTCCTCGGTGTATGACCAGTAACGGCTTCCCCAGTTTTCAAAGTTCCATTGCGGCATATATTCATTGCACTCATAATCGATGTAATAAAGTATCCGCTTATGGACGACAAAATTTGTGGGGAAGTAATCGATGTTTAAACCTGCCTCAGAAGCTTTGCGGGCCATCAGCCTGACCTGTTCTAGATAAGGATCGACAGGCACTTTGTTTCTGATCATTTCAAAGATCGTATCACCCTCAATATACTGTTTAACGATGATCTCTTTTTCCTTATCGATCAGATACATTTCGGGAATGGTGATACCGGCATTTAACAGGCGATAGTAGTCTCTTTCTTCAGCTTCAATCTTGTTGCCGAAAGCATAATAGTCACAGGGTTCATGATGAATGATTTTGACCACCACTTCTTTCTGATCGTCTCTGGCCAGATAGGAATAACCGCCTTTGCCATGTCCCAGCAGTCTGATAATCTGATAGTTTTGACCTGAAACTATGATCTTATCGTCAATCTTCATTTAGATACGCAAAGCAACTTCTAAAGCCAGAAACAGCTTATTCAGATTGTGGTTGGCTTCACTCAAGCCATCGGCTTCATAGCCGCTTTCACTTAGGACATCGCCGGCTTCAAGAAAATCGTATAAGGTAAAGTCATAGAAATCACAAAGCGCCTGTACCCCTGCGAGTTCCATTTCCACAGCGATGCAGCCTTCCTTTTTTCTGTCTGC
Organism: uncultured Erysipelotrichaceae bacterium; assembly: GCA_902803055.1. Classification (GTDB taxonomy): domain Bacteria; phylum Bacillota_I; class Bacilli_A; order Erysipelotrichales; family Erysipelotrichaceae; genus Colivicinus. The sequence continues at coordinate 1,158 of CADCOR010000192.1, read as the reverse complement.
GACAAGATTCTTTGTCTCCCTGATCATTGAATCGGTCGTCCAGACTTTTCCTTTGACATAGGGCGCCTTGAGTTCGTTGAAGATCTCTTCGAGCTGATCGGCAGTTGGGATCTTTATATAATCAGCAGCTTTGGCATAGTAGTAAGAACAGCCTTCGCCGCGATAGCTCTCTGTGGGAATGATGAAGCGGCCTTTGGTCAATTCATAGTCCAGTGAACCGCAGGAGCCAAACATGATAAACTTTCTGGCGCCACTGATCCAGTTGGCTTCCGCACAGTATGAGGAGGCGATTGCCGAACCGATGGCCGTCAGATAGAAACCGATCTTTTCACCTTTATATTCAAAGACATAGACCGGTGTATCGCCATTGCAGGCCGTGATCAGTGCAATCTGTTCACATTTATAATTGTTTAAAAGATAGGAATGGATTTCCGAAGAAAAGATGATCAGACATTTATCAATCAGATGTTTCTTCTTGCCATAGAAGGCTTCCGGATGGACGATGGGTTCACTTTCATCGTAGAAATCTTTCAACATATATATTCTCCGTTATTCAAATTATCTCATATCAGCAGATATAAAAAGCAGTATGGATTGAACTATACTGCTTTGAAGGATCAAGATTATTTGCCGCCAAGTTTCTTATAGATCTCGTCGATCTCTTCGTTGTTTAGTCCATAACCGCAGTCGGCACTGGCGATCAGCTGCGGGACATCTTTATAGGCCAGGACTTTTTCTTTGATGTGAACATCGCTGAAATCGCAGTCATCATTAAGTGCAATAGCTGATTCAACGTTTCTGCCTTCAAGAACTTCGCCGAGATGTTTTACATATTCACGCAGATAGGTCAGTGGATTCTCGATTTTGAATTTCTTTTCGTTTCCTTCTTCGGTTCTTCTGATGATCCACTCTCCGCTTTCTAAACCGCTGAGTTTGCCCTTGAGGTTGAGATAGGCGATCGATAAGATACCTTTAGTGTGAATGATCGTCATGACCTGGGAGACAAGTTTGCCTTCCTTGTTTGCGATCTGGGCATAGACGATGCGGTGGTAGCCCAGCGTCTTTTTTAATCTGTTTGAGCGGGAGGGGTCCTGCGTGACATTTACCTTATAGAAGTAATCAAAGAGGTAGTTGTCATAGACCTGTGGAAAGATCGAG
>CADCOR010000191.1 GCA_902803055.1 uncultured Erysipelotrichaceae bacterium | reverse complement strand
GCTGAACAGTGCAAGTGCAGTTTTGCCGACAGCGATGTCGCCCTGATGAACGTGACGATCGGCAAAAAGAAATATACCGAAAGCATTGAACTCACAGAATACGAGAAGCGATGCAGACCGTTGCTGGAAAAGATGCGCAGACCGATCGAGAAAGCTCTGAGCGATGCGAAGATCAGTATCGACGATCTTGATGAGATCCTGCTAACCGGCGGGGCAAGCCGGCTTTCGATCATCAGGAACTATGTCCGCAAGCTCTTTGGCATGGAACCTGCCCGTGTGGCGCAACCCGAGACTTCCGTGGTCATTGGGGCAGCTTTACAATGTGCGATGAAAGAAAGAAATGCGCAGATCGAAGAAGTCATCCTGACGGATGTGTGTCCTTTTACCCTAGGTACTGAAGTAGTAAGGAACAACGGTTCCTTTGAAATACCCGGTGTCTATCTGCCGATCATTGAACGTAACAGCGTTATCCCGGTCAGCAGGAAACAGGTCGTCACGACGGCCCGAGACGATCAGGAATATGTGACGGTCAAGATCCTGCAGGGCGAGAGCCGTGTGGCTTCCAACAATCTTCTTTTAGGTGAGCTGACGGTTGAAGTACCGCCTGGTCCTAAAGGCAAGGAAGCGATCGAGGTCACCTACACCTATGACATCGACGCCTTGCTGGAAGCAGAAGTCAAAGTCCTGTCGACCGGCATAAACAAGAAAGTCATCATCAGCGATGAGGAACACGAAGAAAGCGAAAGCGAAAAAGCGAGTCGTCTTAAAAGACTTGAATATCTCAAATTCAATCCGCGTGAAGACGAAGAGAATATGCTGGTGATGCTCAGAGCTGACCGCATCTACGAAGAATCACTGGCCAAGGACAGAAAAGATATCGAAGAGCTGATCGAAGATATGCAGCAGGCCCTGAACGACAAGAACATCATGCAGATCGAGATCGCCAAGAAGAAGCTGAACAGTTTCCTGGATGAGATCGAAGAGGGAAGCGATGATCATTTTATCGCGTAATAAAGCAATATGAAAAAAGTCGCGATAGTTACCGGAGGCAGTTCCGGTATCGGAAAATGTACAGCCGAAAGATTAAAAGATGATTATACAGTCTATGAGTTTTCCCGTTCCGGCAAAGAAAGAGAAAACATCAGACATCTGGATTGCGATGTCACAAAGACTGAAGATATAATCAAAGCCGTCAATAAAGTTATCGCAGACACAGGAAGAGTGGACCTTGTTGTCAACTGTGCCGGCTTTGGGATCTCCGGAGCGATCGAGTACACCGATCTTGATGATGCCAAAAGACAGTTTGATGTTAACTTCTTTGGGCTGGCTGAAGTTAACAGGATCTGTATCCCGCATCTTAAAAAATCCAAAGGCCGCATCATCAGTATCTCTTCGGTTGCTGCTCTGGCAGCCATTCCTTTTCAGGCTTACTATTCCGCCTGCAAGGCCGCGGTCAATTCCTATACCCTGGCGCTGGCAAATGAACTTAAACCTTTTGGCGTAAGTGTCTGTGCGATCATGCCGGGTGATACTTCCACCGGTTTTACCAAGGCACGAAACAAAAATATCAAAGGTGATGGAGAATATGGAGGCCGTATTTCCAAATCAGTAGAAAAGATGGAAAACGACGAACGCAAAGGCGTCGATGCCGATGTTGTGGGCAGGCTGATCTGCGCGGTTGCGAAAAAGAAAAAAATCAAGCCGATCTATACGGTCGGCTGGGATTATAAACTGATCATCTGTTTATTGAAGATCCTGCCATACAGTTTATCGAATTATCTGATCGCTAAACTTTATGGTTAAAAGAATTAATGAAGCAAAAGGGGAATTATATGTATTGGCTGATCGAAAACACCTTAAAAGAATCTGACCATAAGCATTGTCTGCAGGGCAAGAAACAGTATGTGGCTGTGATCACTCCGGATGAGTGGCAGAAAAAGCGCAACGATTTTGATATGGGCATCGATATCGATTTTGAGACCGAAGATATCCATACAACGATGGCGGAAGTCAACTATGATTCGATCACCGGTTCTTTTGTGATCCCGCGTCTTAAAGGAACAGTTATCGAATACGAGAAGTTTGCCTTTGCCTTAGATGAAAAAGGCATCGTCTTTATCGACAACGGGAATAATGCTTATCAGTATATCGATAGGATCATCAAGACCAGAAAATGGCGGACACCAAGTCTGGAAAGATTTATCTATGACTTTCTCGAAGAGATCATCAGAGGTGATCTGACGATGCTGGAACAGTATGAACAATATCTGGAGAAAGAAGACAAGCTGATCAACAACAGGGAACCCATCAATCTGAACAACATCAACAGTGTCAGAGATCATATGCGCATACTGAAAACACATTATGACCGTCTGATCGATCTGGCTCAGGAACTCGAAGAAAACGAGAACGATTTCTTTGAAGAAGAAAACATCCGCTTCTTCAACCTTTTCAGCAAAAGAATCGGACGTCTGTTTGAAATGGCAAATTCCCTATTGGATTATACTTCGCAGATCCGTGATGACTATGAAGCAGGCATCGCCGACAAGCAGAATCACATCATGACGATCCTGACGGTCGTCACTTCGATCTTCATGCCTTTGACGCTGATCGCCGGCTGGTATGGTATGAACTTCAAATACATGCCGGAACTCAATTCAGTATACAGCTATCCGATCATAATCATCATCAGTCTGCTTATTGCGCTGTTAAGTCTGATCTTCTTCAAGCACAAGAAGTGGCTGTAAGTTATTTCTGATAATTCTTCCCGATCTTTCTGGCCGTATAGGAAGAAGGGAAAAGTTTGCACCACAAGGTATACATGCGATAGTAGAAAGTCGGTACAAAGGATTCTTTGCCTTGCTCAGCGGCATCTAAAGCACCATCAGCTACTTCTTTCATATCAAGGAAAGGCATGGATATACCTTTTTTTCTGATATCGGAGCGATCCATCGGTGTGCGCATACTGCCGGGAGATAACACCAGAACCTTGATGCCCTTGTCCTTAAGTTCTTCATGTAGAGCTAAAGATAAGGAGCGGACAAAAGCTTTGGAAGCCGCATAGACGGCATCACCGGGGACAGGTGAGAAGGCATAGATCGAAGCTGTATGAATGATGATGCTTCCTTCATGCATATAAGGAACGCAGACCTTGTCGATATGCATGACGCCCTCAGCGTTTACCCTGACTGTATTGAGCAGTTTCTGTTCAGGGGCATCTTCAAAGAAAGCAACTGTTTCAACACCGGCATTATTGATGAGCACGCGGATATCCGCATCAGCTTCCTTGAGTTTTTTATCAAGATCTGAAAAGGCACTGCTGTCGGCCAGGTTCATGACGACCGGACGGATCCTTTTATCATCACCGGCAGCTTCCTTCATCTTCTCTTCCTGGATATCAATGATCCAGTATTCGTCAAGATCGGGATATCTTTGTCTGATGGTATTCAGAAAAACTGAACCAAGACCGGAACCGCCTCCGGTTATTACAGCGATTTTCATATATCAGAAACCTTTCAATATTATTTAAAACGATTATTTACTGCGATATAGGCATCGATGATCGAAGCGCGGAAACCTTCCTTTTCAAGCGTTCTGACACCCTGAATCGTTGAACCGGCAGGCGAGCAGACACTGTCTTTGAGTTCTCCCGGATGGATACCGGTCTTCTGCAGATAGCGGCCGGTTCCTTCTAACATCATCGCTCCGTATTTGTAGGCATCTTTTCTCGGTACCCCGCAGGCGACCGCCCCATCAGCCATAGCTTCCAAGAACATCGCCGCAAAGGCCGGACCGCAGCCGGTCAGAGAACTTGCGGAAGACATATAGGTATCATTGCTTTCAACAAGCACACCGCTTGGTGTCATCAGCTTCACAAAAAAATCTCTTTCTTCCTGCGTCACATCATCAGAGAAGGTGTAGAAAGAAAAACCATCACCCGTCTTCGTAGGAATATTAGGTGTGATCCTTACAGCCGGCAGATCAAAGAACATTTCTTTCAGAGATTTGATGGTCGTGCCCGCAATCATTGAAACGATGATGCAGCGATCCTTGCGGTTCTTTAAAATATCCTTGATCCCCTCAAACATCTCTGGAAGAAACTGCGGTTTGACACCTAAGAAAATATATTCTGCTTCCTTGGCAACAGTCTGATTATCGACAACTTCACCCTTGACCTGTGCTGCCAGATCTTCAGCTTTCTTTCTGCCTCTGTTAGCTAAAAGGATGCGATCAGCCAGTCCGCTTTTATATGCTGCAGCAGCTAATGCCCCACCCATATTTCCGGTACCGATGAATCCAATTGTTTTCATATTATTGTTTCTCCATTTCTTAATCTTGTTTTCATTGTACCGCAAAGATAAGATTGAACTTCAACACATGCATCTGATCATAAAAATGACTGAGTATATCATTTGGCAGATTAACTGAACAATAAGAAGCTTGTTATAATTAATTGGGATAAATGGATACCACCAAAGGAGATTAGCTATGAAACAGATGTCCAGAAAGATGATCAGTCTCGTGTTTGCCGCAATACTGATGATATTGGTTTTTGATAGCGGAATAACTGTTGCTGCTGATTCTGCTGAAGCAAAGAATATTGCTGTGGGTGTTGAATACAGGATCGGTGATAAAGTGAAAAGCGAAAAACCATATTATGTGAAGGATGATTTGTTTGGCACTATCACTTACCCTATTGAAAATGAAATGACTTTAAAAAATCTTTTTTATAACAATGGTTCTCAATGGTGTATCTATTTTAGTGCCGGAGAAAACTCAGCTATATATCTGAATTATAATTGTGGACCAAATCGTGAAGGAATCGTTGCCGAATACATAAGGGTAAAAAGCGGTTCAGGAACTCAAGGTGATCCTTATGTGATGGAGATCGTCTTTTCATATCATGTCGATCTGCAGGCATCTGCCGGCGGAACTATCTCATTCAAGCCCAGCAACTCAGAAATGACTACTGTAAACGTAAACTCAGTAAGTGAGGAATTGGGCAGCGCCGTGTCTTTGACCGCGACAGCCGTACCAAACGATCATTATTCATTTTCCGGCTGGTATGAGGCCACCTTTAATGAAGGGGGCTATACTGGTGATCCATTATTTACCGATGAAACGATAACGCTAAGCAAAGACAGCGCTAAAACCGCACTTTATGCATTATTCACAGAAAATTCAACGATCAGCAAAGTTTCCATAACGATCGATCCGCCGATCGCGGGAACTTCTGTTACATATGAAGGTCAAGACGTTCTCAGCCAGAAGCCTGTTCCTGCGCTGAGTGTAAGCGGAAACTGTTCGGTAAGCACAACAGACAGTGGCCGTTCATCAGCTATTTGGGTCAACAAAAACAACATACTTGAAGCTTTGACGGGAGATTTTGTTGCG
>CADCOR010000190.1 GCA_902803055.1 uncultured Erysipelotrichaceae bacterium | reverse complement strand
GCCGATCGGCGTGATCAGATCCATGACTCTCATTGAAAGTGATTCACCCTGTCTTTCCAGTTTTACTCTTTCATTGGGGAAGATCGGTGTCAGATCCTCAAAGGATACGCGAGAGCGGATCATATCAGTATCGAGAAGATTTATCTTGTCAATATAGATCAATGCACCATAACGTTCATTGTCTTTTGGCAGACGTTTCTTGCCGCTGATGCGATCACCGGTACGCAGACGGAATTTCTTGATGAAAGTCGGAGAAACAAAGACATTGTCATCACCGGTCTCAAAATTCTCACCTCTGATGAAACCATAGCCATCTTCCATGACCGTCAGAATGCCATCGACCTTGAGATCAGGTTCACTCTTCTTGCCGATGATCCTGACTTCCTTGTTTTCGACTGTATCAGTTTCTTCAGGCTGTTTTGTTTCTTCAGCACTTTCAGTCTGTTCTTTAGCTTTTTCCGGAACTTCTTCAGCTTTTTCTGGAATGTTATCAGTTTTTTCTTCTGCTGTTTCTTCCTTTTCTGCTTCTGCGGCTTTTTCTGTTTTGGTTTTTCTAGTCGTTTTCTTTTTCGCCGTCTTCTTTTCTTTCTTCTGTTCTTCGGCGTATTTTTCCATGAACATGGCAATGATGTCTTCCTTTTTCAGACCGGAGATCTTCACATCTTCCGTCTTTGCCAGTTCCTTGAGTTCATTTAGTTTAAGTTTTCCCAGTTCTTCCTTTGTCATTCATTCACCTGCGCTTTAAAATAATCAGCTTTCTTTTCAACAAGCTTAAGTGCTTCAATCAGTTTTTCATATTCATATGGTTCTAAAGTCTCTTCACCTTTGGAAACATATTCTTTGTCTTCATTCACATACTTCAGTTTCCAGCTGATCGCATCTTCAATATCACTTCCTGAATAATCTCTTTCCCATTTTTCGATCTGTGCTTCATCAAGCAGTTTCACAAACTTCGCTGTTTCTTCTTCAGCAAGCTCACCGTTTCTGCTTTCAAAACCTTCAATATCGGTTTCGATCGTAAAACAGACTCTGTCGCTTATCTCGCACAGCAAAAAATAAGATCCATCAAGACAGCTGAAATGGTATTCTAGTCTACGCATATTTTTCTCCTTTTAATGGGTAATACAATCGGCTGAAATATAATATACTTTTATTTAAACATTTTTAAATGACACATTCAATCATTAGTGATTGAATAGTCACTCTCATACATGCGTTTAAGATCTTCCTTCGAATTGTACTGTTCACCGATACAGAACTCTTTTGACCAGCACATGTAGTAGGCCCATGGAACCTGTGACTGTTTCAGCTGATCGATATCGGGAATATATCCGACCTCGGCTAAGGCACAGACTTTATTCTTTGTTGTTTCCTTTATCAGATTAAGATAGTCACGCTCATAATCAGTGGCGAACTTGAAAGTATTATAGACGTCGACTGAGATAACATCGACATATTCATCGCCCGGATAGCCTTCTCTCTTCGGACAGTTCCAGACCCATAAAAGATTATCGAGATGCAGTTCATTTACATAATAATCAAACATCAGCTTATATAATTCTCTGGCCACTTCCGGACCTTTTGAACCCCACCAGAACCAGTCACCATCAGCTTCATGAAAAGGACGCCACAGAATCGGAATATCAGCTTGTCTGAATCTTTTCAGATGTTCGCCAATGACTTCCATGTCATGATAGAAAGCCTTTCTTTCCTCACTTCCTTGAATAAGAATTCTCCTCGCATCGAATTCTGTATTCTTCTGATAGAAACTCTTGTCACGGCCATAGAGCGGTGAGTACCAGTGAAAGGTAAAAGTCAGGATGACATCTTCACTTGAAGCAAGATCAAAAGCTGTATCCAGCGTACCTTTGTTTTCTTCAACCTCCTTGAGGCACTCATAAGAAGCATCTTCATAATTGATATTTGGCGAATAAGCGAGCAGTTCAAAACCATACAGTTTCGGAGTCTTTCCCGTTACTTCTTTTATATAGCTGATCTCTTCCATCGGCTTAGTCTGAGTATGCTGGCCGGTGATGATTTTCCTGCCTGCAGTTTCATAAAGACAGGAAAGCAATTCCCTGGCTTTCTCGCTCGCGCTTGGATTGACACATCTGATCATTTCAATTCCTTCTATATATTCATATATTCATCAACGATCTGACCATTTACTGCTGTGATATAGTCCAGATCAAAACGCGTATTATCTTCGGAGATCAGTACTCTGGCGACAAGATCGATCCTTTTCACTCTGATCGTTTCTTCTGTGTAGCTGCCGCCATCCTTGTAGAGATCCTTGACGAAATATCTGATGATCACTTCCGGTCTTTTTTCAATGTTTTCGGATATGATCTTAAAACGCATATCGAGATCTTCGAGCTCACTCTCGGAAAGAAAGATTTCATTATCAGTCGTACGCCCTGTCTCTTCGATCGCTTCATCATAACCCGTCAATGCATCAAAAGGCGCAAACTGAGCTGCCCGGTCATAATTGGACATGTGCTTGCGGTTCTTTGATACAAAACGCGGCAGATCAATGATCTTATCGTAACGATGCGGGTCTTTCATTTCTGATTTAATAATATTACTCTATACCAGTCAAAGGTATTATATAGCTTGCGGGCTTCTCAGGTTCACTTTTCTGAAGAACTTTGAAATCAGCAGCAGCTGAAAGCTCATCCGTAAATTCAACTTTCAAAGTATGCTTGCCAACGGACAGCTTTTCAAGATATGACGGAATTAATGTGATGTTAAGGCTGCCTGGACTTGTAATATAATAAGATTCGTTAAGCAGCTTTTCATCAACATAGGCACACTTAAAACGCTTGAAGGAAAGATCATCGAGGACCTTTCTTTTGAAGCAGAAGGAAAGCGGCGATGATACATCCGGATTGAATTCCGGAACAAATGAGCCGCCCTGATATTCATAGCGCATATCTTCTTCAGGAGTGTTCTGGCAAAAGGCTTTGACAGGTGCGGTCAAATAATCGCCATCATGTCCATACAGATCATACCACTGGCCGTCTTCCCAGAAAAAACTCTGTCCTTCAGAAACATCATCATAGGCATTAAAATTGTATTCTCCACCTATATCGGTCCCTGATACATAATTGACCATCTTCTCACCATCGAGACTCTCCTGCATAATAACGATCGCAAATTTCTCATCCTTGCCGATATCGACTGCTTCTTCAAGATCATAAGTGTGATATCCTGCAAACTTATTGTTTACTGTGTAACTTTTAATCGGTGTTCCGTTTTCCGGAGAATCGCTGACATTGCGATAGATACTGATCGTGCTTAAAACATTACTCATCGCAGTCCAGTAACCGACCCTTCTGATCTGTTCATCATTCTGAGCAGTAAAGATATTAGCCAGTTTATCCACACTGTAATCTGCAGTTATTACATAAAAAGGTACTGTGCCATCATACTGATAGATATGCAAGTCATCTGTCCCTTCAAGAAAGAATTGCACAGCATTGCCGCTGTTTAAAAAACTCACGTCTTCGTAAGACAGCCAGAAATAACCGTTCTTACCGTATGTTGTGCCCCAGCTGTTTTTGACTAAGAAGGCACCATCGTTTTCAGGAAGCTTTACATCAGGATCATCCAGACTCTTGTTGCCAACAAAGAATTCCCGGGAAAAATTATCATCGTAACCGACAATCGTAACGGCATGATTGGCAGGCTGTTCCTCATAACAGTAATAAGCAGCCTCATCAGCGTTGTAGTATTGGTTAGAACCAATTGAACCTATTGCATAATACGACATCGCAACAGCGCCGTTATGATAAAGCGCCTCTTTGATTGACTGCAGGTCGTATGGAGAGTACAAATCGGCATTTACCAGGTAATAATCTGTTGCCCCATAACAGTTCTCAGCTTCACCTTCAGTCATTATTTCTTCTCTGAATCTTTCCAGCGTGTAGCTTTTATTATCAAGCAGACTGTAGGGAAGATCATCTTCATACGCAAATCCGATTCCGCTGCTCAGCATACCGGCAGATATAAAGTAGTTGCCGCCAGACTGAAACAGGCTTTTATCTTCTGCCGGTAAGCCAAGACCGTCATCGGTAACCAGATCAAGGGAATCCGGATAACCCAGGTTATGATAGCAGTAAAAAGCCAGGTGCAGTTCAGAAAGATCCAGACTGCTTCCGGTTTTATCAAAATAAGTGCTTTCAGCAGAAGCCATCGTCGCAAAAGTCCAGCAGGTACCGTATTGACGCTGATCCTTGATCTCTGATAAAGGAACAGTATAGGCTGAAGGCAAACTCTCATCGTCATTGTCGCCTGATTTTCTTAAGTTCCTGCGATGGATGATGAATTTATCTGTGTCAATAAAATCAAAGCCACGATATCCGGTTGAAAAGATTATTTCATCTTCGCTGTTTTCTTCAGTATTATTATCTTCTTCAGTAACTGTTTCTTCTTTGCTGACATTTTCTTCTGCGTTCAGAGATCCTTCAGAAACAGAATCTGTTTCCTTATCCCCGGGCTGACTGTTGCCTGTTTCCACGTATTCTTCATCAGCGTTTTCATTATCATCTGCAGAAACTTTAAACGGTGAGGTGATGCTGATCAGCAACATTAAAGCGATCAGAATCTTTATTATTCTGTTGTCTTTATTCATAAATAGTGCCCCTT
>CADCOR010000189.1 GCA_902803055.1 uncultured Erysipelotrichaceae bacterium | reverse complement strand
GATATCACCGTCAATGACGGCCAGATCTGCTTTCTTGCCTTCTTCAATGGTCCCCAGGATCTTTTCCTTGCCCAGGTCATAGGCACCGCCATAGGTCCAGGCTTTGAGCAGTTCGCTGATGGTCAGAGTATTCCTTTCATTGAACGGCTCACCGCCTTCCGGGAAAAGAGCACCCACGGCATGATAGATCGATTGTGGGATATCATCGATCAGTAAAGGCAGATCAGTGCCGCAGCTGATGATCACACCGCTTTCGGCCATCTTTCTTCTGTTCCAATAGTATCTTCCTCTTTCTGCACCGATCTTTTCATTGATCATGGCGACTTTGTCCTTGCGATTGGCGATCGATTGGATCTGAGGATATATTTCGGCGATAACGCCCATCTTGCCCATGCGGGAAAGATCCTCAGGGTCAGAGAATTCAAGGTCGGTGATCGCGTGGCGATTTATCAGTTTACCCTTTTCATCTCTTTGGCATTTTTCATAGATATCAAGTGTTTTAGCTATAGCTCCATCACCCTGCGCGTGTAAAGAGAAACGGAATCCTCTTTTATCAGCTTCCAGCGTATCAGCTTCCAGTTTTTTCCAGTCGATCTTAAGCTGACAGCAGAAATCTTTTCCTTCATAAGGATTCTTGAGATCGGCGTTATACTCACTTACTGATCCGTCAGTCATCTGGTTATAGCCGGAGAAACAGAGCATGTCACTGTTATATTCTCTGCGCATCTTCTCGCCATATTCGAAATTGATGCTTTCAGCTACCGGCTGGGACATGAAATTGACTCTTAAACTCAGCAACCCTTCTTTTTCCAGTTCGGCTAAAGTGTCGGTAAAACCGCAATAATCGTCAAAACCCATTTCTTTTATCGCTGTGACACCTTTTGAATTCATCATTTTCATATATCTGACGAATTCGGATCTGATGAATTCTTTATCTCCTAATACATAAGGGAGGATCTTTACGTATGCTTCCGGGTAACATCTGTCCGGTGTGAAGTCAAAATCCTTTATGGCCTTGGAGTTCATTGAACAGGACTCCAGGTCTTCATGAAACAGTACGACTGCATGATCGATAAACCATTCATCAAGAACGATCCTATCAATACTGCTTTTTAAGCCATGTGCGAAGATAGGGTGGTTAGGGACCGCATCTTTTTCTCTTTCTTTAAGTCGTGAATAGACCTGATCGGCGTTTTCACAGTCCGAAAGATCTGCTCCGAGGAAACGGATCACATAGCCGGTAAAGAAGCAATGGACATCTGTAAAGCCCGGAAGCAGAGTTTTTTCTTTAAGATCGATCATTCTTGTGCTTTTGCCTATAAGATCTTCCGGTACAGCTCCTTTGCCCGTTTTCAGGATCCTGTCTCCTTCAAGGGCCACATAACCTGGGCAAGGTCTGTTTTCCAGTCCGGTAAAGATATTTTCAGATATAAGGATCAGATCAGCTTCATTATTCATATTTTTTTCTCCTGAAATATATAAGTTAACTACAAAATAGCACAAATATGTCTTAATATCAATAAAGATGTAAGGAAGTATGTTGTTTAATTGATATATAAGTTATTAAATAGTTAAACAAATAAAATTCAATTTCGCAGCTATTCATCTATTGATAATAGATAAGATAGAGAAAATATAGCAAAATTATGTTTGAAAAAAATTTATCTTGCATATTTTCTGAGAATAGAATACTATGAGATTAAAGAGTAGGGAAGATTGCGATGGAAGCGCTTAAAATACCGCTTGCTTCGCATAATCCAAACACTATATTTAGGAGGGGTTAAATGGAAACCAAAAAAAATCAAGAGCTCAGTAGGAAACTAGGTCTTGGTGCCGTTATCGCACTTGGCGTAGGTACAACTGTAGGTTCCGGAATTTTTTCATCTCTGTCAGAAGTCGCCAACGCATCAGGAAGCATGCTGTTCCTGTTCCTGGCTTTCATCATCGGCGGCCTTTTACAGATCCCGGCAAACTTCTGTTATTCTGAGCTTGCATCTGCTTATCCTGAAGATGGCGGACAGTATGTATATTTCCGTGAAGCTGGTTCACGTCTTCTGGCTTTTCTCTGCGGCTGGATCTCGATCTTAGCGACCGATCCACCTTCAATCTCGATCATGGCATTGGCCATCGTCAATCACCTGGCTTTCTTTATTCCAATGTCTGATTTCGTCTTGAAGATCGTCGCAGTCGTCTTCGTGCTCATATTCATGACTCTGCACTTGAGATCTGTTGAAGGCGGCGGTGCATTCCAGACTGTCATCACAGCTTTCAAGGTCATTCCGTTCGCTTTGATCATCGGCATCGGCCTGTTCAATCTGAACTCATCGCTCTTACTTTCAAATCAGCCATTATCAAGCTGGACAGGTCCTTTAGGGCTGACTGCTCTGATCGCCGGTGTTGCCGGTACGACCTGGTCATATGACGGTATGGGCGCAGCCTGCTACATGTCAGGTGAGATCAAAGAACCTGAAAAGAACATGCCTAGAGGCCTGATCCTGACGGCTCTCATCGTTTTAGCTCTCTATGGCGGACTGACATTTGTTGCTTCCGGTCTGCTGACGATCGACGAGATCGCTGCTTCAGATGCACCGATCGCTCTGATGGCTTCAAAATTGCCTCTTATCGGCAATGCGGCCGGTGTCGTAGTCGCTGTTATGGCTATCATCGTCGTTCTTGGTTCATTATCATCATGCATCCTGTTCCAGCCGCGTATCGAATATGCCATGGCTAAAGACGGTCTGTTCTTCAAGCAGTTCGGTCTGGTTCACCCGAAATGGGAGACTCCGTATTTCTCGATCATCGTTCAGTGCGCTTTAGGTATCATCCTGATCTTCGCCAGTGACCTGGCCGGTCTGCTCGGCTACTTCACGATGATCGCCCTGATCAAGAACGCTCTTACTTTCGGTACTATTTTCGTGCTCAGAAAGAAAGGCGAAGCAGGCGGTTACAAACCTACATACAAGTGCCCAGGTGGTCTTATCATGCCTATCATTGCGATATTCATGACTTGCACACTTATCTATGGTGAGATCACATATGCACCGATCCCAAGTCTGATCTGTGCTGCTCTCACATTCATCACCGGTCTTCCTGCTTACTGGTTCTTCACGAAACAGAGCCAGAAGGCTGAATAGGAAACGGAAAAAACGATTAAGAATGATGCAGGATCTTCATAGAGAAGATCCTGCATTCACCTTCTTCCCTTCTCTATTTTTCCAGATGTTCCCGATCGGCGATCGGAAGTATCTGAAAGATTTATTAATTGTTATAATGAGGTAAAAAGTATGAAATTAGCAGCAGTAGGAAGTAACTGTATCGATTATTATGGCAATATCGATGGCGGCAAAAGCTATCCCGGAGGCGGTCCGGTAAACATGGCGGTCTATACGGTCAGAAACGGCGGTCAGGCTTCGTATATCGGGCCGATCGGCGATGATGAGTATGGCCGGATCATGTATGATGCTGTCAAGAATAAAGGTGTCGATGTTTCCCATATGCATGTGGAAAAAGGCAAAACGGCTCTGACTCAGGTCGAACTGATCGATGGGGAAAGAGTTTTCGGTGATTATGATGAAGGAGTATTAAGCGATTACCGTCTGTCTGATGAGGATATCGAGTTTATTGCCGGGCACGACATGGTCGTCTGTGATCTCTGGGGCAAGGTCGAAGGTCAATACAAAGACCTCAAGGAAAAAGGCATCACTACTGCTTTTGACTGTGCGACGAGACCCGAAGATAAGGAAGCGCAGGTCGCAATGCCTTACAGTGATTATCTGTTCTTCTCCAGTGATGAAGGAGATTGCCAGGCACTGCGGGAACAGATGAAGGCCTATCAGCAGAAAGGCCCCAAGATGGTCATCGCCATGTTGGGAACTGATGGAAGCCTGTGCTATGACGGCAAGGATTATCACAAGTATGGCATCGTGGAATGCGATAATGTCGTCGATACGATGGGTGCAGGTGATTCCTATATAGCAGGTTTCCTGGCTGGCATCGTTGATGGTTTGAGCATCGAAGGATGCATGCATCAGGGTGCAGCGACTGCCAGTGAGACTTTAAAGTATTTTGGAGCCTGGTAAAGATGGGTATATTTAAAGGGACTTTATATTCTGCTTCATTGAGGATGAATACCGGGATCAATATCATTTTTCCCGATCATTCAAACGATGTCGATCCGCTGTTTGACGATGTACCGAAAGTGCTCTATCTGCTTCACGGTCTGGGCGGCAACGAGGATGAGTGGATGCGATTCACCAAGATCGAATACTACGCCAAGAAATACAACTTCATCGTTGTCATGCCCAGGGTCGATCGCAGTTTCTATTGCAATACCAGCTATAAGATGAAGTACTTTGATTATATCGCCGATGAACTGCCGATGATCATTTCCCGCTGGTTCAGAATCAGCACCGACAGGAAAGATACATTTATCGCCGGAGAAAGCATGGGCGGATTCGGCGCGGTCAAGGTCGGCTTGAACAGGCCGGAGAGATTTGCGGGCATCGGTATACTCAGCGGTGTTCTTGATTATGACAGCTTTGCGAAAACGATCTATGATCGCCAATGGCAGGATATGGATGCTGCCGAACTTGACAGTTTCCTGATCGCAGAAACACCGATGGAGCTGGCAAAGAAAGCTGTTTCTTTACAATACAGGCCGAAACTGATCCAGCTTTGCGGAACTGAAGATTTCTTGTATGAGAACAATCAGGCCTTCAGGAAGCAGCTTGAAGATATCGGTTATGAGTTCACATACCGTGAAGGACCCGGTGAACATGCCTGGCCATACTGGGATAAGGCGATCCAGTATGTCTTCATGTTTTTCAGGGATCTGGATCTGGATAAGACGCTAATTTATTAAGGGGGAGAAGATTTATGTACAACGCCAATATGTGGAAAGAAAAAGAAGGACCATGTCTGAGGAATTTCAATGAGGAAGCGACCAGAGAAAGCATCAATGGTGCTCTGAAATTAAGAGGTCAGATCGAAAAGATCGTCGATGAGATCTGGACAAAGGGCTTTGATTCGATCTTCTTCATGGGCATCGGAGGGACCTGGGCCAGTGCTCTGCAGGTCGAAGTATATATGCGCGGCAGATCTGCTTTGCCTGTCTACGTGGAGAATGCCGCCGAGTTTCTGACGACCGGCAACAGGAAATTCACAAAGAACTCCGTGCTGATCTATTCATCGGTATCCGGCAATACAAAAGAGATGATCGAACTGGTCGACAGAGTCAAAGAGATCGGTGCCCGCGTCTTTGCGTTCATCGATACACCCGGTTCAGTTCTTACGGCTGCCGATAAGCAGGATTATCTGGTCATCTATAAGATGAACGAACAGCTTAAGTTCTATATGGCAGCCAACTACCTGATGTATAAGAATAACGAGTTCCCTGAATATGATAAATATAATAAGGAAATGGAAGGATGTCTTGCCGAGGCTTTGATCAAGGTCGAAAAAGAAGCTGATGCCTGGGCGTATGAACACGCGAGAAAGCGGGTAGAATTCTTCAAGGATCATCCTGATTACCCGCATTATTTTATCGGCTGCGGAAATCAATACGGTGCCACTTACTCCTATGGCATGTGCTATTGGGAAGAACAGATGTGGATCAGGACCAAGTCTATCAGTGCTCCGGAATTCTTTCATGGCATGCAGGAAATAATCGTGGCCGATACGCCAGTCACCCTGTTTATCGGTGAGGACGAACAAAGACCGCTGGCGGAAAGAGTTGCCCGTTTCCTGCCGAAGGTATGTGCAAACTATGTCATAATCGATACCAAAGAATTCGAGCTCAAAGGTATCTCAAAAGAATTCCGTGCCAGCATCTCACATCTGGTCATGAGGGCAGTCAATGCCAGAGTTGATGCATACATGGAACTCTTCTTAAGACATCCGCTCACGGTCAGAAGGTATTACCGTCAGTTTGATTACTGATGCGCAATGCTCATAGAGGGAGGCATTGAAAATGTGGACTGAAGAGATGTTTAAAGTTAAAAAACCGATCATAGCCATGCTGCATCTTGATCCCCTGCCTGGTGATCCGCTGTGGAAGTATGGTATGGATATGGAACAGGTCGTCGAAGATGCCAGAGCTGATCTTCTGGCTTTGCAGGACGGTGGAGTGGACGGCATTATTTTTTCAAACGAGTTCAGTTTCCCTTATCAGCGGAATATGGACAGGAATACAGTAGCGGCGATGGCATATGTCATCGGCAACCTCAGATCACTGCTCAGAGTTCCGTTTGGTGTCGATGCGATCAGTGACGGTATCGCCTGCCTGGAACTGGCTGCCGGCGTTGGTGCTGATTTTGTGCGCGGCACTTTCTCTGGCGTTTATGTCGGTGACGGCGGCTTCTATAACAATGACTTTTCGCAAGTCATCAGAAGAAAATATGCTTTGCATCTGGATGATCTGAAGATGCTGTATTTCATCAATCCGGAATCAGACCAGAGCCTTGATCTGCGGCCGTTGAGAGATATCGCCAGGACGACGATCTCCAAAGCGGCTCCTGATGGCTTATGCATCTCGGCTGATGCGGCCGGTCAGGATGTGGATGATGAACTGATCATCAGCGTCAAACAGTACAATCCGGATATCGTCGTTTTATGCAACACCGGCTGTCGGGCAGATACGATCGAAAGAAAACTCAAATATGCCGATGCGGCCGTCGTCGGAACGACTTTCAAGGTCGACGGCAAACTGGAGAATCATGTCGATGTGAACAGAGTCAGAGAATTCATGAACGTGGTTCATAAAGTCAGAGAAAAATTATAATGGAGGACACAGCTGATGAGAGTAGCGGAAATAGGTGATAACTGTATCGATTTTTATGAGCGCCTGAACAGAAAATATCCTACAGGGAATGTGGTCGATACCGGAGTCAATCTTAAGAAGCTCGGTGCAGATGTATCGATAATTTCAACGACCGGAAATGATGAAAACGGCAAGCTGATGATCGAAGCGCTTAAGAAGGAGGGACTTGATATCTCCCATCTTAAAGTAGCTGAGGGCAAGACGGCGATCACGTATATGGATATGAACGGCAATGACCGCGTTCATGGCGATTATGTGGAAGGTGTCCTGGAAAACATCGTCTTTGATGAGGAAGATGTCCGCTTTGCCTGTGAACATGATCTGGTCCATACAGCGCTTTGGGGCAAGGCCGAAAAAGTTCTGCCGCAGATCGCAGAAAAGGGTATTCCGATCGCGTTTGACTATGCAGATCGTCTGGATCATCCTCTTGTCGAAGAGACTCTGCCTTATGTGTCATATGGCTTTTATTCATATCATAAAGGCAAAGATGAATTCATCAAGGAATTTCTGAAAGATAAAGTCGATCGCGGGATGAAGATCGCTGTCGCAACTTTCGGTGAGCAGGGTTCTCTGGCTTATGATGAACGCGGTTTCCATGTCGGGCCGATCTTTCTGGCCCGAAAGGTCGTCAATACGGTCGGTGCCGGTGATTCATTTATAGCCGGTTTCCTTTACGGCATCCTGAATGGCGATGATGTCCTGAAATGCCTGAGGACCGGCGCCAGATTGGCCAGCAGTGTCGTTGAAGTATTTGAACCATGGGTCAGTGAGGAACAATAAAATGAAACTTGGAATGTTTACCAGCGGCTATCAGCGCAATGATCTTGAACATATCTTCGCTGATGCCAGACGTTTTGGCTATGATTATATCGAACTATGGGGCGGCAGACCTCATGCTTATGCTTTTGATCTGAAAGCCGGACAGATCGACGAGATCAGAAGATTAAGAGATAAATATGGAGTTGAGATCCGCGGCTATTGTCCGGAGCACAATGCTTATCCCTATAACTATATGATCGGCTCTGAGGCGATGCGTGAAGATGCGATCAATTATCTTAAACTGTGTTTTGATATGGCCAAGGAAATGGGGGCTGACTATACATTGATCTCAGCAGGTCATGCGGGTTATGGCGCATCTTATGACGAGATCTGGGACAGACTTGTAAGGAGCGTGAGAGAACTGACGGATCATGCGGAGAAGATCGGTATGAAGATCGTCATGGAGGCTTTAACAGCCTATGAATCGAATGTCATCCGGAGCGCAAATGATCTGCAGAAGCTTTTCAAGATCATTGATTCACCATGCCTGGTAGGTATGTGTGATCTGGTCCCGCCATTCACCCAGTATGAGAGCATCATGGATTATTTTGATAAGCTTGGCGACAAGATGTATCATCTGCATCTGATCGATGGGGTCAAGGATTCTGATGATCACGTCATGCCGGGAGAGGGGATGATCCCGCTGCCTGAACTGATCAAAGAGCTTAAAGAGATAAACTATGATCGCACGGCGACGATTGAACTTGTTACCGGATACATCAATGAACCGCGTTTATATGCCCGTCGGGCCATCGACAATGTCCGAGCAATGATGAAGGATGCGGGTTTCTGATGGTCATCGATATCCACGTCCATCCGGCTTTCTTTGATCCGATAAATGGTGATGAAAAGAAAGAAGAACTGAGACATAATGAACTGAATATTCATAAAAACGGCACAGCATCTCTGCAGCACTTTTTCAATAAAATGAACTGCGCCGGGATCGATATGTGTGTTCTTCTGCCGGAAGATTACAGCACTTCCATGCAGGGTGAGGTCCTGGTAAGCAATAAAGAGATAAGAAAACTTGTGGATCTTGCACCAGACCGGTTCATCGGTTTTGCGAGTGTTGACCCGCATGATCCATCGGCTCTTGAAAAACTTGAAGAAGCTTTTGCGGTCCTTGATCTCAAAGGACTGAAGCTTCATCCTGCAAGGCAGCATTTTCACCCTGATGACAAGATCATGGAACCGATCTATGATCTGTGCGAGAAATATGACCGACCGATAATCTTTCATTGCGGACTTTCTTTTGAAGCACATGCGACGAGCAAGAACTGCCATCCGCTGGATTTTGAGCAACTGGCAGAAAGAAGAGAAAAGCTGCGCTTCAGTCTGGCTCACTTTGGCTGGCCCTGGTGCAGAGAAACGGCGATGCTGATGCTGAAATATCCTAATGTCTATACTGATACCGGTGCATTGTATTTTGACAGCGCCAGAGAATTCTATGAGCAGACATTTACCAGAGATATACCGGCGACCTGGATCGACAGAAGTCTGCGTCATCAGGTGATGTTCGGCACTGATGATCCGCGTTTTGAGATGATCAGAATGTCCAAAGCAATTGAGGAGCTTGGTTTCAGGCAAAGCACAGTCGAACTGATAAAAGGCAGAAATGCGATCGAATTCCTGCACTATGATCCGGAAGGGGGCAAGCGATGATCAAAGTCATTCCTATGGATATCATGACCGATCAGTACAATCAGTATCTGATCATAACCGAAGATGTCAGAAAGATCGTTGCTGCTTCAGGCATCAGAAACGGAATGGTGACTGTTGAAACGAGACATACGACGACAGGCATAAGCGTCAATGAACCACTCGAGTGTCTGCAAAGTGATGTCGATGTTTTCCTCTCCCGCATCATACCTGAAGATGCCCCATATTCCCATTGCCACATGCTCAGAGACTACGGCAGCACCGGCGGTAATCCGACCGGTCATTTAAAGGCGATGATCGTCGGCAATCATTGTCACTTTCCGCTCATTGATGGCAAACTCATAGGCGGTTCAGCCCAGGATATTTGGTTCTGTGAGTTTGACGGGCCGTCACAAAGGACGATCAATATCATAATTGAAGGAGAATAAAGACAGACTAAAGTAGTGCGTGGGTTCAGAATAAAGATCTCTAAACTCATGCGTGGGCATATTTGGATCTGTCCTGAAATAAAATGATAAATCAATGCGATATTCCGCACACCTCAGACGGACAAGTGAATGGCCGATAGTGTGCGGAATTGTTTATTTACAGGCTTTTAAGTGATATTGCATTTCTTATTACGAAAAACGATATGATCCCACGCTGGACTTTAGAGCTCCTTTATAATATGATGGCGATTTCATCGATCCGATATTATACAATGCCTGTTTCAGCTGATGGTTTCAGATAGTCACGACTAGGGACGAAATGCATGATCCTGATCAGCTGCAGGTAATCATGTTAAGATGAGTTAAAGATACCTCACCGGTCAGAAAGAGAAATGATATGGTAAAAGTTAAAACGAAAGAACAGTTTCCGGTATTTGAGTTTTCAACGGCATATGAGGATGATCTGAGCAGCAAAGATGTTCTGAAAGGAAAAACAGTTTTCTGGTTTTTAAGATATATCGGCTGTACCGTATGCCGCTATGATGTGCATCTGCTGCAGCAGAGATATGACGAGTTTCTGAGAAAAGATGCGCAGGTCTTTGTTGTCATGCAGAGTGACAGACAGCATGTCAGGAATGATCTTGAAAGCAGTGATACAGAGCTTCCTTTTCCGATCATCTGCGATCCGAAGCAGAAGATCTATGAATTGCTGGAGATCGCTCCGGCAGAATCGATGGATGCTCTGACACGAAACGTAAAGGATGAGCTCAAAGAAAAGGGCGGCAAGGCCAGAGAACTTGGCTTCGTTCATGGCGATTACGAAGGGAATGAACAGCAGCTGCCGGCATTATTTATCGTCAATGAAGATGGTGTGGTTGAGTATGCTCACTATGCGGAAAACATCATGGATATGCCTTCGATCGATGACGTGCTTTCCATGCTATAAGCTGACAGATAATACTATATGAGTGAAAGACCTTTATTCTTCCGGAATAAAGGTTTTTAAATATTGAACCGTTCTAAGATGAGCATCATGCGGATCAAGCCAATATATGGAGTCATTGATCTCGAGGTCGACGATCGAGGAATAATCATGTCTTTCCAGAGTCTCGATATATTCTTTTAAAGGCAGATCGCCGGTCCCGCAGATCTCGTGATGGGCATCAGAGAAATGGATGAGACTTATCTTTTCTTCACCGAATTCCTCATAATACATTTCCAGATCTTCATCGGCTACATCCATGGCGACCAGGTCAACACAGACTTTCAGATTCGGCGAATCAACAGCATCGATGATCTTCTTCATATCATTGATATTGGTGCATAGATTGCTTTCGTAAGGCTGAAGCTGTTCCAGCATCAAAGTGATGTCTTTGCTTTCTGCATCATCGCAGATCTTTCTGATCGCCTTGATGCAGATGTCCATACTCTGTTCAACAGGCAAGTCTCTTAGTCCGGTCCCGGTGTTGATAAAAAGCCTGTCTGTCCCTAAAGCCAGTGCATCATCCATCGACAGGCGGAAGAAGTCGATCGTCCGCTGGACAGTTTTTGCGTTAGGGTCGGCAATGCTGTAAGGATAGGCAAGCGTTTCTGGCGTATAGATGACAAATTTCATCCCGCGGTCTTCAGCTTTTCGACGAAGTTCGCTTAAGAAGCTCAGCGCTTGCGGATCGCTGTGATCAAAATGACAGAAATGCGGTGTCCCTCCCCAGAAATCGATGTTGCAGATACCGATCTTCTGAAGGGAATCGAGGACATAATCAAAAGAATACTGCTGATATGACGGAGTCATTACGGCAAAGTCTTTTAAAGTGATTTTTCTCATTGTTCTTATCCTTTCTTATCATTTTTGTTAATAATATAATATAAGATAAGAAAGAACTTGAACAAGCAAAACGCATGACTGTACAGAAGACTCCTCCCGGCATGGAGGCAATCGAAAAAATAGAAGATTTCATCAAGGTCAACCGGCTCAGACCGCACACCAGGATCCCCTGTGAAAAAGATCTGTGCGATCTTTGGGGAGTCAGTCGGTCGACACTCAGACAGGCCGTTGATGAACTGGTCGAAAACGGCATCCTTTATCGTGTTATGAACAAAGGCGTCTATGTTGCCGAACCACGCTACCCGAGAGATATGGCGGGGGTCGATGCCATGGTCCGTGACCTGATCGATCAGGGCCATGATGTCAGCAAGCGGATCATCTCCATGGAGGAGATCGAAGCCAGCAAGCAGATCGCCAGAAAGCTGCGGGTCATGCTGGGCACAAAAGTCTATGTGATCATCAAGTGCCGCAGGATCGATGGTGTCCCATGTACGATCGAGACGACTTATATAAACGCTGAACGCTATAAAGGCTTTATCGATTACTATAATGAAGACGTTTCCATGGATCCGATCTTTGAGTCTCATTACAATTCGATCCAGACTTCAGGTACCGAACATATCAATGTCACCTATGCTACGCAAGCTGAAGCTGATGTGCTTGGAGTCAACAGCGGTGATCCGCTGTTCTATGCTTCGGGTGTGGCTTTGGACCAGAATAACGAGACAGTCATGTTCTATAAGCAGCTGATCAGATCAGATAAATTTGTTTTTGTGTGCACGGTGGAAAGCTAAGATGCCAAGAGAAGACTATAAAATGCCGATCTATCTCCAGCTCAGAGAGATAATCAGAAACAAGATCGAGGATGGCGAATACATGCCAGGCACCGCTATTCCTTCAGAGAATAAGCTGGCCGAATCTTTTGGCATCAATCGAATAACGATCAGAAATGCAGTTGATGCTCTGGTCAATGAAGGATTGCTCAGAAGGATCCAGGGCAAGGGCGTTTTCGTGGTCGGCAATAAGAACGAACTGTCTATTGAAGAACATGCAGGATTTGTCGGTGATGCGATCAGAAACGATACCAGGATCTCGGTCAAGGAACTGCAGAAATCAGAAAGACAGGCCGGCAACAAGTATGCCAATCTTTTCGGTCTGGAACTGGAAGATGAAATATATTATATTCGCCAGATGCATTCCATCAATAACGTTGAAACTTCGATCGAAGAGTTCTTTTTGCCTAAAAAGGTCCTGCCTTCACTTGATATGATCAACTCGTCAGTGTTTACTTTCCGAGATATCATGTCGTTCTATGGCATCAAGCTGAAGAAGATGACTCAATCGTTAAGGATTATTAACGGTTCAGCCAAGATCAGAAAACAGCTGAATATCCCGGATGGAGTTGCGGTCCTGCTGCTGGAATGTGATTTCTATAATGAGAACAACGAAGTGATCGCTCATAGCATCTCCAACATCCGCAGTGATATGCAGTCCTTTACTGTCAGCATGCACAAGACACATTATTCTAAAGACTGATATATCTTAAAGGAGTATTGGCGATTCCGGATGAAGTGCGATCGTTTGATCTCCTTTTTCCTTTAACACAAATCAGATCTTATGATCAGAGAACACCTTTACACAGTGACAGAAATATGAGTATCATTTTCTCATATGCAATGATCTTTTCTTAGTAAAAACTATAGAAAATTGTATAAAATTTAGATGGAGGACATAAGCAATGAGAGTAGCAGGGATAGGCAGCAGCTGTATCGATCTATATGAAAAACTGAACAGACAGTATCCAAGCGGGAACGTGGTCACTACGGGTGTCAATCTGAAGAAACTGGGAGCGGCGGTCTCGATCGTTTCCACAGTTGGAAATGATGAGAATGGCAAATGGGTCATAGAGGCTCTGAAGAATGAAGGGCTCGATGTATCACATATCAGGATGGCCGAAGGTCAGACAGCCATAGCTTATAAGGATCTGGTCGATGGCAAGCTTATCAATGGTGATTTTAAGGAAGGCGTCCTCAAAGACATCTCCTACGATGAAGAAGATGTCCGTTTTGCCTGCGAACACGATCTGATCCATACAGCGATCTATGACAGGAGTGAAAAAATATTGCCGCTGATCAAGGAAAAAGGCCTGCCGATCTCTTTTGACTATTCTGATCAGCTGGAAAGTCCATTAGTCGAAGAAACTCTTCCTTATGTGACCTATGGTTTTTATTCATATCATAAAGGTAAAGATGATTATATAAAACAATATCTGATCGATAAGGTGAATCGCGGCATGAAGATCGCGGTAGCTACTTTTGGTGAAGAAGGTTCACTGGCGTATGACAGCCTTGGCTTCCATCAGGGCAATGTCATACCATCAAGAAATGTCGTGAATAAAGCCGGTGCAGGTGATGCTTTCATTGCCGGTTTCCTTTATGGCATATTAAGCGGCTATGATGTACTCAGATGCTTAAGATCAGCAAACAAAGTTGCCAGGGGCATAGTTGAAGTCTTTGAACCTTGGATAGTTGAAGATTAGCAAACAGAATCACGCGGTATCATTTGCTTGGTCACAAACGGTCAATTAATCAGTGTCTGTATTAACAAATACTCACTATGGCCGATGATGAATCAGGATGAAAATCAGATATGAATGAACTGCTTGTCATGAAAGATATCACAAAAGATTTTTCAGGAGGAAGGGCATTGGATAATGTCTCTTTTTCTATTTTCAAAGGAGAGATCCGTGGTCTGATCGGGGAAAATGGAGCGGGCAAGACTACGCTGATGAATATCTTAAGCGGCAATTATCCCTATGGTACATATCAGGGTGAGTTCTTTTTTTCGGGAAAACCCTGCCATTTTGTTTCCCCGAAGGATGGTGAAAAAAGCGGGATCACGATCATTCATCAGGAACTGTCTCTGGTTCAGGGGATGTCGATCGCTGATAATCTGTTTTTAGGCAATGAGATAGGAAACCGCTTTTTTGTTGATCGGAAAAAGACCTTTGAAGAAACGGAAAAGATTCTTAAACTGGTAGGGCTTGATGAATCTCCTGATACGCTTGTTGAAGAACTCGGGGCAGGCAAGCAGCAGCTTGTCGAGATCGCCAAGGCGCTTTCAAAGAACCCGGAGCTTCTCATACTGGATGAGCCGACTTCTTCACTTGGTCAGGAACATTTTGAGAAACTTTCAGAGCTCATGATGAATCTCAAGTCACAGGGAAAAACAATGATCATCATATCTCATAAACTCAACGAGATCATGAAGGTTTCTGACAGGATCACGATCCTTCGTGACGGCAAGATTATCGATACAATAGATAACCTAGATAAAAACGCAGACGAGAGATATCTCATAAAAGGGATGGCAGGACACGATATCAGTGAGCTTTATCCGAAAAAAACTAATAAAGTCAGTGATGAGATAGCTTTGAAAGCTGATCATTATGAAATTGAAAGCGAACGGCGTAAAGGAGCACTTTCGCTCAAAGATATATCTTTTGTAATACACAAAGGGGAGGTAGTCGGTCTTTATGGACTTATGGCTTCAGGCCGAAGCAAGCTTGTCAAAAGCCTTTTTGGCAGATCCAATGGTTTTACAGCCAGAGGAAATGTTGAAATATATGGGAAAAGAGTCGAGCTCAAAACACCTAAGGAAGCTATCGAGGCCGGTATTGCCTATGTGGCTGAAGATCGGATGAAGACAGGGCTCTCACTTGAAAGAAACATCAGAGAAAATATGACCCTGCCGGGTTTAGAAAAGATCACAATCCGCGGCTTGCTGGATAAGGCTGAAGAGAAAATGGTTGCCAGGGATAATGTGGAACACTTTCAGATAAAGGCCAGATCTTATGAACAGGATGTCAAAGAGCTTTCAGGAGGAAATCAGCAGAAAGTCATGCTTTCTCAATGGTTTTATACAGATCCTAAGATACTGATCCTTGATGAACCGACCAAGGGCATTGACGTCGGGGCGAAATATGAGATCTACAATATCATCAATGAATATGCAGCTTCGGGAGGAGCGGTGCTGCTGATATCATCGGATATGTCAGAGATATTCGGTCTGAGTGACAGGATTTATGTGCTCTCCGAAGGAAGAATAACCGGTGAATTAGACAGAGATGAGTTCTCTGCTGATAAAGTGATGACTTATATTCTCAAGGAGGATCAGCTTTCATGAGAATAAGAGCTTTCATGAAGAAAAATTATCTTTTGATCGCACTGCTGCTGGTTACAGTATTTTTTGCAGTTGCCACTAAAGGGAAGCTGTTCTATTCAGGCAACGTTAAAAATCTGTTCCTGCAGAACATGTATGTCTATATTCTCGCATCGGGAATGTTCATCTGCATTCTTACCGGAGGCAATACTGATCTCTCCTGCGGATCAGCTGTATGCCTCATGGGAGCTGTTGCGGGAAGATTGATGGAGAACGGCTTTAATGGTGTGACCGCCTTTATGGCGATGCTGCTGATCGGCATCATGATCGGTATCATCCATGGCTATCTGATCGGCAAAATGGAATTGCCTTCGATAATCGTGACTCTGGCAGGCATGAGCATAATCCGCGGGATTGCCAATCTGCTGCTTGGCGGCTATACATTATCTATCACTGATGAAGTGTTTTTAAGATTATTCGGTTTATCAAAAGGCTATTATGCGGTCTTTCTGTTTGTCTTATTCAGTATTATGGCAGCTGTCTATATCAGTGAATTCGCTCCTGTGGGCAAGCACATCTATGCTTTGGGGGGAAATGGCGAGGCGGCAAAAACTTCCGGCATAAACAAGACATTTATCGTGATGTTTGCCTATATCTTTATGGGTATCCTCACAGCGATAGCTGCTGCAGTTGTCTGTGGAAGGACGGAGACTGTCGGACCGGGTTTAGGTGAAACATATGCGATGGACGCTATTGCCGCATGTTTTATCGGCGGCACTTCGGTGAGCGGCGGCAAAGGCAGGATGAGTGGTGTTATTATCGGGGCTTTGCTGATGGGCATCATTAATCAGGGCATGAGCATTCTGGGTTTGTCAGTCAACTGGCAAGGCGTCATCAAAGGCGTCGTTCTGGTCATGGCTGTTCTTTCCGGCTATTTTTTGAGCAGAAAAGGAAGGAAGCAGAAATGAAGAAATACCTGAGACTTTATTCGACAGAGATCGTCTTTATTCTGATCAGTCTGTCTTTTATCCTGCTTACTTCAGCAGAAATACTGAGGCCGATGAACATTACGGCGATCTTCTTGCAGAATTCCTATATTTTCATTCTTGTGGTGGGCATGGCGATCTGTATGTCGGTGAAAGACAATATCGATATCAGTATTGGCTCATTTGTCTGCTTCATCTGTGCGATGGGTGGAGTATTCATGTCGATCATGAAAATCAATACGTTACTCTCTATAATTCTGCTTCTGATTCTTGGCATCATGTGGGGCTGCCTGGCTGGCTATATAATTGCCTATTTCAACATCCCGGCCTGGGTTACAACTTTAGGGGGCTATCTCGCATTCCGCGGCCTGGGTGTCGCCTTGATCAGACAGTTTTCCAATACCGGCAGTATCGTTGGGATCAATGACAGTTTTCTCAAACTGTTCTCAGGAAAGATATTCCCTTCAAAGATCGGCTCATTTGGTTATGCTTCGCTGATCTTCTGTCTTGTTCTGGCAAGCCTGGGAATTATATATAAGATCTTATCCATCAGGAAAGAGGGAAGCAGGATAACATCTTCTATGGTCATAGGGATTGCTGCCGCTTATCTTTTATCGATATGGATCGGGATCTGCTTTGCCCTTACCGGAGGTGTGCCGGTATCTTTCATCTGGATGCTGATCATCGTGTGCACCACGGCTGTATGGATCGATAAGACTTCGGAAGGCAGAAGACTGCTGATGCTTGGTGCCAATCTGGAAAACGCAAGGATCGCCGGAGTGGATACAAAAAGAGCCGTCCTCATGACTTATGTTTTCATGTCACTGTGTGCGACTGTGACTGGCTGCATTGTGCTTGCCAGATTCCATGCTTCAAGTTCATATGCCGGAGTCAATTTTGAAATGGATACGATCGCTGCCTGTGCTGTAGGCGGTGTTTCGCTGCATGGCGGAAAGCAGAAGATCTTTAAAGCTGTACTTGGAGCAGCCATGATTGGCGTTATTAATCTGGGCTTGAGTCTGCTTGGTGTCGATATGAACTGGCAATGGATAATCAAAGGAATCACGATTCTTATTGCCGTCACTTTTGATCGCTATCTTAAAAAGGACAGATTTGAATAGAGGAAGAGATGATTATGAATAGATGTTGCAAGCTGAACAGCATAAAACCGAAAATCTGGAAAACATTCTGTCTTGCTGTTTTGATCATGTTTATGTTCATATCTTTATCCGGATGCAAGACAAAAGATCCATCTGTAAAAACAATCGGGATCAGTGCTCCAAGCAACGATATTCAAAGATGGGCTGTGGAAACAGTATTGATGCGAGATAAGCTTCGTGAAAAGGGTTATGAAGTCATCATTCAGTATGCGAGCAGTGATATTTCCATGCAGATATCACAGATTGAAAATCTGATTGCCAAGGACGCTGATGTTCTGATCGTCATCCCGATAGAATCGGCTTCCCTGGGTGAGGCGATGGATATGGCTGCTGAACATGAGATACCTGTCATAAGCTATGATATGTTGATTACCAATACTGATGCTGTCAGCTACTACACGACTTTTGATAATTATAGAGTTGGTACGATCCAGGGGCAGTATGTGAAAGATAAACTTGATCTTGATCATGCGGACAGATCTTACAATATCGAATTTACAGCCGGAGATCCGGGCGACAACAATGCCGGTTTCTTTTATAACGGTGCTGTCGATGTCTTGAAACCTTATCTTGATTCAGGAGTATTGAAGATCGTTTCCGGTCAGGACAGTTTCGGCAAATGTGCCACGCCATCATGGAATACGGAAAAAGCACAGCAGAGAGCAGAAAACATCCTGGCTTCCTATTACAACGATACCGCTGTGGACGTCTGGGTCGCCAGCAATGACACTACCGCTTTAGGTGTGAGCAGTGCCCTGGCTGTTTCCTATAAAGGATCCTACCCGCTGATTACAGGCCAGGACTGTACACTCATAAATGTCAAAAACATTTTAAATGGAAAACAGACAATGAGCGTGTTCAAGGATCCCTCTCTTCTGATCGACGCGACGGTCAATATGGTCGATGAGATCTTTTCTGGAAAGCCGGTTACGGTCAACGATACCAAGACATACTATAATGGAGTTAAGATAGTACCGTCGTATCTTTGCGAACCGGTATATGTCGATAAAGACAACTGTATAGAACTTCTTACTTCTTCAGGATTTTATACTATTGATCAGCTGCAATAAAATCTGATTATCAATGCATATAGACATTGCGATGGAGGAATATGAATCATAGTAATGAAAAGAATAAGAACGGATTTACCTTAGCCGAACTTCTGATAGTAGTGGCAATCATTGCCGTACTTGTAGCTATTTCGATCCCAATTTTCAATAAACAGCTGGAAAAAGCAAGATAGGCATATGATATATATACTATGCGTCAGGCTGCCTCAGCTGCCATTGAACTGTATTATGCAGGCGTAAATGATGGTGCGAGTGCAACAGCCAATGGCTTGATTTGGTGGGATAACAGCACCGATGATCAGGATAATGCAGCCGGGGTATATGTACCTTCTACAGGAAAGTTTCTTCCCAAGTCATCCAAGGAAATGAAGGGGAAGGCTTATGGCAAAGGCACAAAAGTCGATGGCGGCACAGAATACACTCTGGGAAATGACCGCGGATCTTATCTGGCAACAGCAGATTATACTGATGCCGTCGTGATGGTTTCGATTTATCCTAAAGGGGCCAACAAGCACGCTGACATATATTGGAAAGATTCCAATGGCAAGTACATAGGCGATCAGAACAAACCTAATGATCCTAAATACAGTATCAGGATCTGGCTTAAATGATCAGTAAATCAAGAAACAATCATTTTGTTTTCTTGTGAGGGAAAGAATAAAAATTTTTGAGAACCGGTTTCAGCTATACCGGTTCTGATTTTTATATACAGAAAGATGCAGAGGCATTATAAAAAACAATAAAAAAACAGTTCTTCTGAACTGTAGCTAACGTTTCTATTGGAGCAGGTGATGGGAATCGAACCCACGTAGTCAGCTTGGAGGGCTGAAGTTCTACCATTGAACTACACCTGCAGTCAGTGGTGACTCGACCGGGAATCGAACCCGGGACCCTCTGATTAAAAGTCAGATGCTCTACCGCCTGAGCTACCGAGTCATGATTATGGCTGGGATGGCTGGGATCGAACCAGCGAAATGACAGAGTCAAAGTCTGTTGCCTTACCACTTGGCTACATCCCAAAGTGGTGG
>CADCOR010000188.1 GCA_902803055.1 uncultured Erysipelotrichaceae bacterium | reverse complement strand
TCTTCAAATTCTTTCAAGGCAAAAAACATCAGGATAAAACCGATCCAGTTAGGAACGATGTTTATGCGAAAAGCACCGAAATCCACATATATATTCAGTACTATAAGCAGCAGTCCAATGGCTGTATAATCAATGGCCTTATTATAGTTTTTCATCTGTATCCTCTTTAAAGCTGTATTTCTTATTATAGCGAAGAAGATACAGATGTAAAGCAGAAGCTACTCCTCGACATAAGGAATGTCATTGGCTTTTAAGTACCTGCTGATCTCCGAACCCTTTGGCGTATGCACAGTGATCCGATAACGTGGTCCCTCATCATAATGAGCTTCAAAGGTCGTCGTATAGATGCGCAGCAGCGAAGAAGGCACATAGATGTCTTTCAGCTGCTTGGCATTTTTAAAACTGCCGGCTGAAAGTTCTTCAACGCCATCCGGAATTCTCACTGTCTCCGGTGTCACAGAGGCACAGGAAAGGATCTTCTTGTGCTCCTTGTCATAGAGGAACATTCCTTCAGCACTGTAGTCCTGATTGTCCTTATCAGTTTCAAAACCTTCAAAGAGAAGACCGGAGAAAGAGGAAGCAGATACTTTGGTATCTTTGCCGATCTGAATGATCTTATCTTTTATTCTGTATTGTCCTTCATAGGCATAGAAGGCATCATCGCCGATCACTTTGAGATTCCTGCTGATGGAAAGATCAGGCTGATCAAAAGCCATCTTGAAGGTATGGGAACCGATCGTCTCCAGGCTTTCCGGCAGAGCGATATTCATTAATTCATTTATGCCGAAAGCATTCCCTTCAATGACTTTCAATCCCTCATTGAAAACTACTTCCTCCAGATCAAACAGTCCGCTCATTGAACTTTCCTCAAGCACTTCCGTGCTCTTTGGCAGGATCACTTTCTTTGTCCCGAAACTCTGACGGAAACCGTGACTGCCGATCCTCTTGAGACCTTCAGGAAGTTTAATGACCTCTTCACCTTCATTGAAGTAATAGATCAGCGCTTCTCTGTTTTTATCCATCAGGATCCCGTTTTCGATCACATAGTTGTCTGCCTGTTCATGGAAAGCGATATCTTCAAGATAGAAGAAATCTTCAAAGATCCTCACATCGATCTTCTCCAGGTGATCACTCAAGATGATCTTCTTTACCTTTGTTCCATCAAAGACGACATCGGAATAATCTGCGCGTTTGCGCTTATAGATCTCCGTCACTTTGAGATCATGATATTCATCAGGAATTTCTAAGATCTCATCTTCACCTTTATAGCCGACTAAAGCGACATGATCCTTATAGACATCAAATTCCAGCTGACCTTTTTCGGTAGCTTCCGTAAATCTTTCCTTGCGTCTGGCCTCCACATCTTCGATGTGATCAAAAGGCAGTTCAAACATCATCGCATATTCTTCAGTGGCGCTGCCCGGTGAACAGTGGATGAGAATATCATAGACCGGAATAGAATTGCCCTGTTCATCATATTCATAAGTAGCGATCGGGAAGACATCCTTGCCATAGCGGAAGGTGGAGTCCTTGATAAAGAACTCGCTCACATATTCCGCATCAGCGAAGATGCCGGAATTCAGCGTCGTGATCGATTCCGGGATCTCCACGAGTTCATCCATCGCGCGCGGCACTTCTTTGATTGAGTCTTTAGCTTTATTGGTGAGGAAACCGCCGGCTGAGGCATAAGTCTCGTTTGCTTCATCGACATCAAAGCTTTTTATCAGCAGACCATTAAAGGCCTTCTGCCCGATATAGTTTACTTTCGGACCGATATGAAGCTGTTCGATCACACTGCGTTTATCCAGATCCAGACTGAACAGCAGCAGTTCACCAAAAGCTCTTTCACCAATCTCTTCGAGTTCATCCGGCAGGATCAGTTCTTCTAAGAAACTGCACTCAAAGAAAGCGTTATTGCCGATCTTTTTTAATGTTGAAGGAAAAACCACGTGTCTGAGTTCAGCTTTCGCAAAGCCGCCGTAATTTATCTCCTGTGTACCGTCTGGAATAGTGTAACTTTCACCCTTGGCGGCCGGATACTGAAGCAGGATCTTTTTATCCTTGTCAAACAGCACGCCCTCAACATCTGTATACTGTCTGTTTGAAGCCGCAACGCTTATCACCTTAAGATTCTCGTTGCCCATGAAAGGAATGGCACCCAGGTAGACAAGATTCTCACCAAGTTCAACTTCCTTCAGATCACAATACGCAAAGGCACCGCGACCCATGGTTTTCAAAGAAGCTGGGAAATTGACCTCACTTAATTTCTGACAGCGTCTGAAAGCGGAAGCTCCGATATTCTCGATTCCTTCAGGCAATGCAACTTTTTCTAATGCCTTCCATTCATAGAAAGCCTCATCTTTAATATCCGTTATCGAAGAAGAGACATTGATCTGCTTAACCGTCTCGTTGCGGGAAGTGAAGGAATTGCTTATGATCGTGACCGGATAGGAAGAGATCTGTTCAGGAATATTAAGTATTTCATCTTCACCTTCATAGCCGACCATTTCATAGTGATCTTCATCAAAACTGAAATACATCGTGCCATCAGCTGTCTTGATCTGCAGCGGTGTCTTTTCAGCTCTTGGCAGTTCATAGATTTCAGAAGCATGGATTTCTCCATTGACATCCTTGCAGATGACCTGCACGACATATTCGCCATCATAATCAGACAGATTCCTGCTGACAAAATGGAAATTGTTTTCAAGATCCAGAGGATAGTATTCAATACCGGCCATCTCCCAGTTATAGAAAGGATTCATATTGCCGTTTTCATCACGCGAAGGCGTATAGGCACCAAAGGCACCATCGATGATCGTCTTGTAGTGGGAGACGTCGATCGAACCTTTACCGGAAAGACCGGCACCGCTTTGTTCAGCGACGACATCCCTGATGATGATCGAATCGGAATCATTGAAAGTCTTGATCGCGATCTGAACCTCCTCATCGGCATTGCGGTCAAAATCAGTAAAATCCGCCCCTGCTGAAAGATAGGAAAGCACGGTCCGCAGATTCTTGCCATCGGAAGTCGCATCGAGTTCCCTGAAAGTCCAGGGGATAAAGCTTTCGGAAAGATCAGAAACAGCACCGATCACTTTGGGATCTGCTGGTATATGAAGAACATTATTTTCATCCGGTTTGATCGAGATATTGCACAAGGTATAGGCATAACGGCCAAAGCTGTTGCGTCTTAAGACAGTATAGGCAGCTGTGGTCAGTTCCTTTATCTGATCATCACTCAGCTTTAAATCAAGACTGTCAGTGCCATAAACGATATCCGCATAGCTCCAGTCTGTCTTGTGACCTGTATTGAATGAGCGTGAATAGGTATCATTGAAACTCTTCATCGCCTCGCTCTGATAGATATCAAGTTCCTTGGAAACTTCATAGAGCTGCTTGTTGGCACCCGGGAAATATAGAGAAAGGCCTGAGGTGTTTTCGACATTGCTGCTTTGCAAGATGACGGCTTCATTTACACCGTTGATGATCTTTTCGGAAAGTTCAGGATAGGCATCACTGTACTTTTCCAGAAGATCAGCGATATCAAGCAGATCATAGCCATCTTCACCGGAACTGGCAGCCAGGCCAAACATCTTGACGTCAGCCAGGATCTTGTATAATTCATTTCTTGATTCTTCATTATAGTCAGCAGAAAGAGCCTCCAGAAATTGATCAAGGTCACTGGAAAGCTGATCGATCCTGCTGAGATCTATAGCCGCTAATGTCGCCTCCGGATGATAAAACTCACTCTGATTTTCTTCATAGTAGTTTCCATAGGACTCGACAATCGATTTGACGATGGCTTGCCCATCACCCTGTTTAAGCGTACTTAAAAAACTGTAGTCCCAGCCATCACCTGCTTCCAGTTCTTGTGAAGCGACCATATATGACGCGTGATCTTTCCAGAGTTCAGCCAGTTCCAGCGAGCACATCAGACAGGCATCAAAACCGATGAAATCCAGTTTCTTTCCTTCCTTGAAGATCGTCGCCTCCAGAGCTTGCTTCATCTCCTGCAAAAGCAGCGAGTCATTGTCATAAAGCTCATCAGCGCCATAGCCCCAGACCGGTCCGCCGCCATGATCCCAGCAGATCAGTCCGTAGCGTTCAGCCGGATAATTATCTGTACAGAAATTTATAAAGGAAGAAAGCGTCATGGTTGCCCCCATATCGGCACTTTCTGCCGTTTGCGCAACGATCCTTTCTTCCCTGTCTTTCGACATATCTAAAATGGAATTGCTTGTATTGGGAATATCACTGTTCCAGCGACGGGAACCGCCGGTATAGACAATGACATTGTTTTTCGTATAATCCGGATCGACTGCTTCGATCTCTCTTAAGTCCGAAGTCGCAGCACCACCTCTTGATTCCAGGTTGGAACCGACCATATAGATCATCAGCGTAAAATCCTTATTGCCGCTTTTGATATCGACAAGTTTATTCAACGTCTGATCGGCATTATCGACCTGCCGGTTTTTCTGATCCATCGCCCTGGCCGTATCGGTTTCAGCAACGCCAAGAAGTTCCAGCTTTGGCTTGGAACTTTCTGCGGCATTATTATTGCAGCTGCACAGCAGCAAAACTGCCAGCAGGCAAATTAGTTTCTTAAGCATAAAGATTATCTGGCGATCGGTGCCAGTCTGATCAGCTCATTTACCGGTACCCAATCCGCAACTTCTGAAGCTCTGATATGAACTCCTTCACCGATCAGAGAATACTTGTATTTGCCATCCTTGGAATAGTAGACATATTCATCACCCGGTGCATAGTCAGTTATGGTATCAGTGCTGACCCGATACAGATAATGTTCGATCTGCTTGCGGTATTCCTCATCGCTTAAAGCTTCTTTATAGTATGGATAGATGTCCTCATTCTTATAGTCCTCAAGTTCATCCTCAAGCGTTCCGAAGTCATCCCAGCAGGAATCGACTTCATACCAGGTGTCATCGATCTTGACGATACTCCAGGCATGACCGCCCGCATCAGCCGCAGTGCCTCCGGCATTGCCGACCAGCACAGCAGCTTCAAG
>CADCOR010000187.1 GCA_902803055.1 uncultured Erysipelotrichaceae bacterium | reverse complement strand
TTCCCATTCATAGGCCTGATAAAGCGCGTTGTTCCAGCGATCGGCAAGATATGGGTTGGCATTGATCTCGGAACAAAGATCCATCGATTCATATCCGGTTCCCGCACTCACTTTTTTCAGTTCTTCAAGATTGAGCAGTTTCTCTTTTATTTTTTCTTTAATATCAATTGTAAAATTTCTCCTTGTTTTCTCTTTGATATAGCAGTTGAGGTTGTTAACCATAGCTAACAATATTATTTAAAATCGGAACAGGTTAAGGAAACTGCAGAAACAATTGAGGTTCAATCAGAATAATTAATAGAGTGAAAAATCAAAAAAATATATAAAACAGAACTGCTAAGGTATAAAATTGAAAAGTATAATATTTATAAAATAATTATTATGCAGAAATACTACTAAGGTTAAAGATGATTGTAAACGGAGAAAAACATGGGTCTTGAGATTAAAAAGATAGAAAACGGAAACAAAGTTACTCTTCAGATAAAAGGCATGATAAATACAGATACTGTATCTGTACTGAATAAAGTTCTGGAAAAAATGAACTTTAACGATATTGATCTGACTTTTGATTTCATCAATCTGTCCTATATTACTTCTGTCGGTCTGCGTACATTGCTGACAGTCAGAAAAAAACTGCAGGAAGAAAAGATCAGAATCATCGGTATGAATGAAGCTGTCTATGATGTCTTCAAGATGAGCGGCTTCCTTGATTTCTTTCCAATCGAAGCAGCTAAGAGCAGCTATTTGCTTCCTGAAGATCCTTCATTCCAGCAGCTTCTGACCTATCGTGTAGCGACAGATCCCGGCAAGAAGATCCTGTTCTGCGATGACAAGAGCTATACCTGGAACGATATAGATCAGGCTTCACAGATCGTGGCCGGCGACTTCTTTAATCTGGGCGTGCGCAAAGGCAGCCACATCGGTATGTTTGCGCGCAATACCTTCAACTGGGCAGCTGCTTTCTATGCCGCACAGAAGCTTGGTGCTATCACGGTTCTGCTCAACTACTCTTTGAAACCGGAAGAAGTTAAACAGTATTCCCAGTATGGCGATATCGACTTCCTGTGCTATGATACAGCTTCCGCAAAGAAGGACTATGAAAGTTTCAGGGATGCCGTGACCGGAGCCGACAGCAATATCAAAAAACTCTATGACATCAGTGCCAATATAGATTTCCTGGCCAGAAAAGACGAGCTGGATGAACTGGAAGGAAGATTTACGGAAGAGTTCAATTCCGATGATCCATGTATCATGATCTTTACTTCAGGTACGACCGGCAGGCCTAAAGGCGTGCTTTCTTCAGCACGTGACCGTGTAATCAATTCAGGCAAGATGAACGATGGCTTTAATCTGAATGAAAATGATAAGATCCTGCTGTTTTTGCCGTTATGTCATGTCTTTGGTTTTGGCAGCGGACTCAATACTTCAATCATTCGCAATATTCCGCTTTATATGCCTTCTGATATCTCTGACAAAAACCTGCTGGAGATCATTGAAAAAGAAAAGATCACGCTGTTTAATTCGGTACCGACCAAGATCCTTTCAATGGCCAGCAGTGAATACTTTGATTCGGCCAAGGCGGATTCATTGCGCGTCAGCGTTATTGCCGGTTCGGCGATCACCGCTCCACAGATGCTTGGTTTAAAAGAAAAACTCCCGCACGTTCATTTCGTCTCTTTATATGGAATGTCGGAACTGGCACCAATCTCTAAGACCGAATATGATGATACGGTCGAGCATATCACCGGCACCGTCGGCAAACCGGTCAAAGATGTTAAGGTTGAGATCAGGGATCATGTGAGCGGAGAAAGAAAAAAGACCGGCGAGATCGGTGAACTCTATGTCAAATCAGAGAACTCACTCATCTGTTACTACCGCATGGATCTGGATATGCAGGCGATCAACGATGAAGGCTGGATCCCGACCGGTGACTTGGGCTTTATCGATGAAGGAGGATATATCCATCTGACCGGACGCTGCAAGGATCTGATCATCTGGGGCGGTGAAAACATCTCACCGAAAGAAGTTGAAGAAGTCATCTCACAGGTCGATGGTATCCACGATGTCAAAGTCGTTGGCGTACCAGATGAAAAATATGGCGAAATCGTTGCCGCCGCTATTGTCATGTCTGAAGGAAAGAGCTTTGATCGGGAAAAGACAAACGCTCATGTGCTGGAGCACCTGGCTAAATATAAGGCTCCATCCTATTACGTGCTCTATGACAAATTCCCTCTATTGAGCAATGGCAAGATCGATATGGTCAACTTAAAAAAAGAAGTCGCTGACAAGCGCGGCAGCGACGAAGCGTTATAAGAAACATGATCGAAGCAGGCTACTGTTTGACAGCACCTGCTTTTTTTCTGGCTTTGTATCTGTCAAAAGCCATAAGCAGCGGGATCATGAAGACAAAGATCAGGAAGAAAGCGACCAGATTTTCCACCGTCATCTTATCGATGTATAAAGGATCACCGGAGATAAAATGCGGCAAGCCCATGGCATCGCGGATCAGATAAGCGATCGGACGGTGAGTCAGAAGGATCTCAAGCGAATGCTGGCCAAGCCAGATCAGGCCTTTGGAGACATAAGGGATCTTTTCGATCAGCTTGGCGAGATTGATGAGGAAATAGGTTCCAAATACCGCAAAGCAGACCATGAAGAAAACTTCAATGCCGCCGCACACTTCACCTAAGACACCGGCACCAAGAATACCGGCGGATGGGAAAGAGATCTGGATCACATCAACAATGATCAGACAGACTAACGCATTAATATATGTCCAGATCTTCTTTGAAGTCGGAGCAAAAAACTGACCATCCACGGCAAGTCTTGCCGCAATGATCATGACACCTGCTAAGGCCGGCGCACAATGAAAGCCCCAAGGCAGATAGATCTTGAACTGCAGAAACAGGAAGGTCGTCAGAACAAAAGCCGTAACAACCGAGAATAGATTTTTGAAAGACTTCAAGGCATAATCGACACTCAGATAGAAGATCGTGCTGGAGCTGATGAGATACTGAAGGAACCAGCAAGGTCCAAGCACGTGTCTGAACATGACGACCGGAACATCCCAGCCAAGCATCTTGCAGCCGCTCTCCGAAAGCAGATGGGCAGCGAACGATGTAAGGATCTCGCTGATCGTTCCATCTTTATGAAAGTAGAAGTAGGGACCCATGATGGCAAGCATCAAAAAGCACCAGATGAGATAGACTTTTAAAATAAAACCGACTCTTTTCTTCATCAGGATCACAGGTGCTACCTGCTTCTGATGATAGTTGTAGCCGGAAAGAAACATGAATACCGGCATGATGAAGCCAAACAAGGCAACAAGCGGATAAAAGATCTCTTTGGTCAGCTGCAGCGCATGAAGCTGACAGACGACCAGGATGGCCAGACCTTTAACGATGTCCTGTGATAACATTCTCTTTTTCATAAAAGC
>CADCOR010000186.1 GCA_902803055.1 uncultured Erysipelotrichaceae bacterium | reverse complement strand
GATCATGGCTGATACAAATCAATATTCACAATTTCAAAGAACAACACAACACATCAAGCTAACTGATCAGGTAAATTACTATTTTCATACTGTTTCATCAAAACTACTTGATTTTTATATAGTTAGCTCCTTCTTAGATACATAAAATATTATAATATTTTCCTATTTACAATACCAAACTGATAAAACTCAGATAGAGTGTCAGACCATTGGCAAACATGGTATAGAGAATCGTTTTAAATTTATTCTGATTCTTGAACTTAAGCAGATA
This sequence comes from uncultured Erysipelotrichaceae bacterium, assembly GCA_902803055.1. GTDB lineage: Bacteria > Bacillota_I > Bacilli_A > Erysipelotrichales > Erysipelotrichaceae > Colivicinus. Next base: position 5,209 of record CADCOR010000186.1, on the reverse strand, counting down.
AACGATCAGTTCAATCACAAAGACGATAAACTCGCCGATCGGGAAGAGTATCATCCAGGTCCAGGCACCAGTCGAATATTCAAACAGGCTCATGAAGAGATTCAAAGTCACCTGTGTGATCAGATTGACGATGATGATCGTTTGGATCTCCATCTTGCTGCGATAGCCAAGTATTATGCCTAAGACCAGTTCCACAAAGATCGTCACCAAGACTCTGAAACCAAACAGCATCAGCCTTCTTTGGATCTTGATGTCTTCACTGACTTTCATGTCTCCAGCATAGTCGACATCATAGTAAGCATCAAAAGCTTCTTTTTCTATCGCTTCCGATACCTTGAGCTGCTTATCCTTGAGACTGTAGATCGCGATCCTGAAATTATCAGGCGGGTAATAGCTCCAGGAGAACTCACGATCACCGGAACATTCATCGACATAGTTCAACAGCCGGTAGCCTTCCTCATCACTGTATTCCAGAAAGGCCGCATAAGCTTCCTTGTCCTGCTCATCAGCGACGATGGCATCCATGTTTTCTTCATTCACAAAGCTCCATGGTCCATATTCTTCAAGCCCCAGTAAAGTCACATAATAAGTGCCCTCAGGAGGATTTGAGATATTGATCGTCACGGAAGGCTTAGGACCCATATCCGCATAAACAGGCCTGCTTGCCAGTCCTGTGATAAAGAAAACAGCGATAATAAGTATTACAAGTTTTTTCATTGCTAACCTTTATAGAAATAATAGATCATCGACATCAGAAAGGAACCCAGCAGATAGCTCAGGCTTGCCGCCAGAATAAAATAGAGGACCTGTCCCTGCATCACCTTGCCCTGTCTGATAAAGCGGTTGAAATCCAAAGCATTAAGTCCGTAGAGACTTAACAGAAAGGAAAAGAAAAAGACCGCCACTCTGATATAGAACTCAAACATTTATAAAGTTTCCCCGTACATAGACATCTTTGATATTCAGATCATCATCCATGATGACCAGGTCGGCATGCTTTCCTTTTTCCAGGGTGCCGAACTGATCTGACAGGCCATAGAAGCGGAAGGCATTGAGACTTGAATATAATAACAGATCGCAATACTTTACGCCAAGTTTCTGCATCAGCTTCATCTCGTCATTGATGGAGACTACACTGCCCGCATAATGGCCATCAAAGGAGATGAACTTCGTTCCTTTTTTGCAGCATTTCTTGGACATGAACTCATATTCTCCATCTTGCAGACCTCTGGCAGTTGAAGAATCCGTAACGAAAATGATCTTGTCTTTATCGATATTATTGATGACGAGTTTGAGAACATTTGGATCGACATGGTTTCCATCGGCGATCAGTTCGCAATACCATCTGTTCATGAAAGCACAGTTGACCAAGGTAATATCGCGGTGATGCAGACCGCGCATCGCGTTGAAAAGATGCGTGAAACCATCGACATTTTCATCGAGATCGGCATACAAGGCATCCGAATGACCGCACATGACTTTCACCCCATGATCATGAAGATATCTGCCAACTTCCTTAGCGCCATCAAGTTCATAAGCAATCGTCATCTGTCTTAAGCGTGAAGTCTTGTTCATGAACTCTTCGACCATCTGAAGATCAGGCATCAGAAACAGATCGGGATTGCCCACTCCTAAATGTTTCTTGGAAAGGAAAGGTCCTTCCATATGAATGCCTTCAAAACGGGCATATTTGCCTTCATAAGTTTCTAAAGCACACAGCTGATTATCAAAATCAGCGGGTGAAAGATCATAGGACAGCGTCGCCAGAAAACTCGTTGTCCCATCCAAGGCAAACTCATAGGAGATCCTGTCCATCTGCTGAAGATCTGCCTTATCAAAACCCATGCGCTTTATGCCATGAGTATGGGTATCAAAAAAGCCAGGCATGACAATCAGACCATGCAGATCTATTTCCTGATATTCTGTAAAATCTCCTTTGAGCTTATTGCTCTGAAGGAAAACTTCACTGATCCTCTCCCCATCGATCAATAAGGCACCGTCAAGATATTCGCGGTTGCCATCGACGATCAGATGGGCGTGTTTAAGCAGATATTTCATTATTTAACGTTCAAGGCATTGATGATGCCTGGCAAAAGCTGTTTCTTGCGGGAAACCAGACCTTCCACAAAACCATCCTTATCGATATCAAAGGCACTCTTCACGACATTTCTTCTCGCTCCGGCAGACAGGATATATGATCCGGAACCGTTAGGGTTGGTAAGCATCGCTGCCATCAGATCATAGCCGCCGGTCTTGCAGGAATCTTCCAGATACTTGCCTAACGGTGATTTAAGAGCGTCATATTCTTCCTTGGACTTGCAGACTGCCTGCGTCAGGCCGACCTTATTGCCTTCGATGTTGAATTCCTTGAAGTCATTATAGACGATCTCGATATAGCGTTTATTCAGCAGTGATTCGGAATGTTCGATCAGTCCTTTCGAGATATCTTCCGCCTTGATACCGGAATACTCTTCCAGTTTTTTGGCCGTCTCGATATCAACACTGGTGGTGGTTGGCGAGCGGAAATTCATCGTATCCGAGACGATCGCCCCCAATAAGAGACCGGCCAGATTCCTGCTCATTTCGATATTGCTGTCCCGGAACTTATTCGCAATGATCGTCGCTGTAGCACCAACCGGCATCGTCGTTACATTGATCGGGTTGTCGCTGTAGAAGCCGCCAAAACGGTGATGGTCAACGATCTCAACAACGGTACCATCATCGATATCATCGACGGACTGTTTCTTTTCGTTGTGGTCAACTAAGATCAGCTGTTTCTTCTGATAGTTGAACAGATGGTAACGGGAGATGGCTCCCACGACTCTGCCTTCATTATCTAGAACCGGATAGGATCTGTGACGTGATTTGGCGATCTTCCGCGAAGCCTCATCAACTGTATCGTTGATATTGAAGTAATCGATCTTGTCTTTAGTGATCATGATGTGTTCGATCGTCGGCGTCTGATAGATCAGACGGGTGATCGATAAAGGTGTGAGCTCAGTCGTGATGATCGAAGCTTCTGCATCCTTGGCCATCGACATGATCTTTCTGGAAATCGGTGATGAGGTACACACTACCAGCATTGTCGCCCCTAACTCCAGGCAATACTGCAGTTTGTCGTCTTCATTTCTAAGCAGGACGATCGAGTCATCTTCAACATTTGATTTCAGGCTTGGGAACATATGCATCTTGCCTGATAATTCATGCGTGCCTCTTAAAACCAGCGTACCATTCAAAGTGCGGACGATATCATCGATCATGATCGTTTTGATGATCGAAGATAGTTCTTCATCGGTCTTGGTCCACATATAGGTGAGATCATCCAGTGTAACGATGCCTTCAAGATGTTTCTTCTTATCGACAACGATCAAGCCGCGGTTCTTTAACTTGATGACCTTATCCAGAGCTTCCTTCATCGTCATCTCTTTATAAGCTGTCGCTGCCTTATCCATATCGATCTCTTTCAGAGTACACTTGGCTGTATAAAGGCGCTGCGGATCATCATAGCCGAATTTCTCCAGCAGATATTCGGTCTCGGCACTTACCGAACCGATTCTCGCCGCTACTGCATTGACACCCTGCAGCTGTTTGAATTCGGCATAGGCGATAGCGGAAACGATCGCATCGGTATCCGGATTTTTATGACCGGTCACATAAATCGGATTTTTCTTCATTTGATACACTCCTCGATTTCATTAAAACTGAGTGGACCCTCTCTCAATAACCTGAGATCACCACTCACATCTATAATTGTTGATGCCTTATCACCTCTGGCATCTTCGCATATTATTCCTTCAATTTTTCCATCCATCGCCGAAAGCACATCTTCCCATCTGGTCAAAGAACCATTGCCGGAAATATTGGCACTGGTCACCATCAGCGGTTTGCCCAGCTTTTCAATCAGGCTCAGAATGAAATCATCATCCGGCATCCTGATCCCGATCGTCTTTCGGCCATTAGTGATGTAGTCAGCTACTGTTTCTTTCTTCGCAAAGACGATGGTCAGAGCACCAGGCATGAAGCGATCGATGATCTTTTCGGCTTCTTCACTTATCTTTGCGACTTCAGAGATCATTTTTTTGGATGAACACATCATCGGCAAGGGTTTATCAAAACTTCTGCCCTTGGCTTCATAGACTCTGGCAATCGCCTTTTCATCCATCATGCAGGCCAGACCAAAAACCGTATCGGTCGGCATTGCCAACAGACCCCCCCTATTTAAAAGCTCGATTATTTTATCGCTATCCATCTTTGTATATCTGATGGTCTTCATACAACATTATTATAAACTATCGCTTAGTTTTTTAAGCTTGTGTTTTGTCTTAAAATAGAATTATGGATTATCAGTTAAAAAACATCATTTTTGATATGGGCAACGTGATCGTGGACTTCAATCCGGAAAAAATCGTTGAAGCTTTCGGAGTCAATGATCCTGCGGACAAAGATCTTCTGCTTAAGGCCATCTTCTATACAAAGGAATGGCATCTGGCCGATCGGGGCGAAATGAGCTTTGAAGAGATCTGTGAGATCGCCAAAACAAGACTTCCTCAGCGCCTTTATCCGCTTGCGGAAAAGATCACCGCTGACTGGTATCAGATCCTGCCGCCGATCAAAGGCATGGCTGATCTGATCAGAAAACTCAAGGCAGAAGGCTTTCATATCTATCTGCTTTCCAATGCCGCATTAAATCAGCCGGTCTATTGGAAAGATACTCCGGGAAATGAGTGTTTTGAAGGTACGGTCATCTCAGCTTTTGAAAGATGCGTCAAACCTGATGAGAAGATCTACCGGATACTTCTGGACAGATATGGCTTGATTGCGGAAGAATGTCTTTTTATCGACGACAGTCTTGCCAACATCGAAGCGGCCAATAAGCTTGGCTTTAAGACCTATCATTTCCATGATGATGCAGATAAACTGGAAGAATATATCAATCAGCTGAAAGAAGGATAAATATGCAGATAAAGCTAGAAGAAGTCATCAGTGCGATCGATGAGACAACGATCGACACGCAGTATTATTACTATATTCCTGAAGAAAGGATCATCTCTAACGAAGATACTGATGGGATCAAGGATAAGCAGCTGATCGCCTTGCCAAGTCACAAACAGATCGATGACTATTCAACGATGAAAAACTTCATCGCTGAAAAGACCGATGGCGAAGCGCAGGAGTGGCTCGAAGAATGCATAAAAGGTGCCGGGGCTTT
>CADCOR010000185.1 GCA_902803055.1 uncultured Erysipelotrichaceae bacterium | reverse complement strand
ATCATCGAGATTTCTTTCATCAATCTTGATATCATTCGTTTCTTTTACCATGTGTTTTCCTCACATAAAATTATATCTTCTCGATTTTTATCTTAACTATATTATTATCTAAAAAAGGCTATATAATCAAATCAGAGATGTTTTTCAAAAAGAAAGTACAAACAATCAGGATCCCTGAAGGCAAAACGCCTGCGATCAGAGTCTCTATCTGTACCGGTGAACAGGTTGCCGGTTTTAAGAATCTTTCAACTGGCAAATTTGAAGAAATCACATTGATCAGAGACCGAAAAGATCTTGAAGATTTCAAAAGGAAATACGGTCTTGATAAAGATCCTGATAAATTCTATTAAGCAATTGAAAACCGGTGTGAACCGGTTTTGAAATTTATGAGGTATGAGAGATCAGCCAGTCAGTGATCTCCGAAAGTCTTCTGATTCTGTGCAGCGGTTTGCCCGAACGGGACAGTTCGTGGTTTTCGCCCTTGAAGCCGCAGATCCTGGTCTCGACTCCTTTCCACTTGAGCGCTGAGAACAGCTGCAGAGCTTCCGGGAATGGACAGCGGTAATCTTCGGTCGACTGGATAAACAGGATCGGGGTCACCGCATTCTCCACATACTTGAGCGGTGAGCGATCCCAGAACAATTCAATGGCCTTGGCATCAAGCGGGATGCCATTCTCATAAGTCGTATCATAGGAATAATCAGAGTAATAGAAGTCTGCTACTCTGTTGGAGATCGAGCGCTGCGAAGCGGCAGCCTTGAAGCGATCGGTATGCGTGATGATCCAGTTGGTCATATAACCGCCATAGGAACCGCCGGTCACAGCCAGACGTTCAGGATCGATCGGATATAATTCCAGAGCCTTATCCACAAAAGCCATGATGTCATAGTAATCGGTTGCACCATAGTGTCTGATATAGTTGGCGAAATCATCACCCTTGCCATCAGAGCAGTGCGGATTACAGAAGATGACGAAATATCCTTTAGATGCCCACAGCTGCATCTCATGATAGAACACTTCGCCATAGGCTGTCTTTGGACCGCCATGGATATCCAGGATCATTGGATACTTCTTATTCGGATCATAGTCGATCGGTTTTAAAGCCCAGCCGACGATCTCATCTTCATTGAAACAGGTGAAGCGTTCCGGTCTGGCCACATATTTATCTTTGAGTACTTCTTCGTTGACGCAAGTCAGCTGTTCAAACGCCGGAGCCTTATAGACTTCCTGCAGCTTCATGTCCTTCATTGCGATGACATAGAGCTCATCATCGATAAAAGCCAGATCATCAACCGAACCTTCACCATCAGTGATTGGTGTTACAGTCTTGCCATCAAAACGCACGACGATCGATCTTTCATTATCGACCGTGATCAGATAGACATCCTTATCCTTTCTGATCAGACCATGGGTCTTGCCATAACGGCAATCGGAACCGATCGAGTTGTAGTACATCCATTCACTCTTATAGACAAGCTTGAGATCGCTGTCTTTGACTTCATAGAAAGAGTGTCCGGAGATGCAGGTATCAAAGGCACCTTCCGCAAACAGCTTGCCATCCGCAAAGAGAATTCTTCTCAAGAATGCTTTCTCGTTCTTATAGAGGGTTACAAGCTTATCGCTTGCCGGATCATAACAGTAGATCGACGCAAACATCGTTTTCATCGATTCATAATCATTAGCCAGCAGATAGACTTTTCCATCTTCAACTTCAACGCATTCAACATCCATCGTTTCCGGAGTGATGCGTTTTACTTCTTTGGTTTCCTTGTTGACGGTAAACAAAGAATTGCGCTTGCCGTTGATAAAGCCGGTACCGTTATAGAAGAACGGATATTCATTAAGAACCAGATAATCTTCTTCCTTCTTCTGTGCTTCATGGAAAGCTTTCTTTCCTGCTTCATCAAGGCTGTAGTATTCAGGACACAGACGATCTGTCTCGCCTTCCAGCAGATAGTATTCACCAAGGTCTCTTAATTCACCACCCGCAAAGGCTACTCTTAAGAATTCTTCAGCCTTTCCATCTTTGAGATATGAATAGATCGTTTCGATCAGTTCACCTTCGCCCTTTTTCCTGATGATCAGCTCATCATTGTAAGCTGCAGCGGAGATCCTTTTTTCCGGTCCATAAACGACTGTATCTTTTTTGTCGCTTACATTTAGACGATGCAGAGTCTGCGTGTAATCGTTGTTTTCCATATCAGCCATCGTCTCGGTGTAATACAGATCTTTCTTAACCGCAAAAAGATTGGAAAGATAGCGATATTCTTTCATGAGTTCCAGTTGAATTGCCTGTGCCATAATTATCTGATCCTTTCTTAAAATATAACTTTGTCTTAATCATATCACTTCCGGTGATAATGTAAGCTCATGTCTCACTTGACCTGTTAACTTTGTCTTGGGAATTATAAGTACTTCAGTAACTGATGACATTGCTGGACAGCTGATCAGACATAGTGAAAAATAGTGTAAAAATAGTGTAATTATTCAGGATATTCTTATCTAATGTTGTTATAATCATCTTGAGGTGATCTGGCATGATCAAAGCGATACTTACCAATAAAATTCTTAATTACATAATTGAAATCGAGAAAAACCGATACAGAGTTTCTACAGTAAAGATGTCTCGATCTGTTGCAGGCAAACTGCGTAAAAACTCAAAAAAGAAGAGTTCATACGCATCAAACAAGATCGAAGGAAATCCGCTTTCCGAAAAACAGGTTGATGAAGTCATAGATCGCGATGAAAGAAAGCACTTCTTAAAGCCGGAACAGGAAGTAAGAAACTATTTTCTGGCCTTGAATTATCTGGAGGAAAAGGCAAAGAAGAAAGAGAAATTTACTAAAAAACTGATCCTCGATGTACAGAAATTCGTAGAAAAAGGGGCATCAGAGGAAAAGATCGGTCTTCGGGGTCCGATGCCACCTGGTGTGCTTTTTGCTGTATATGATTCTGTGACAGGTGAGCCTGATTACATCCCGCCTGAATATATAGATATCCCGAAATTATTGGATGAATTAGTAGAATACGTGAATACAACCGATGATCATCCGCTTATCGTTGCGGCTGTGGTCCATTATCAGCTTGTTACGATCCATCCTTTTGAAGACGGAAACGGAAGAACTGCACGCTTACTTTCAGGCTATGTTCTTGATATCAATGGATATGGCTTTAACGGTATTGGATCGTTGGAAGAATACTTTGCTTATGATGTGAACGAATATTATGAATCCATTCAGATGGGTTTGCCGGCACTGTACTATTCAGGCAGAAATGACCCGCCGCACCCTGAAATATGGCTAAACTATTTCCTTCGCATGGTTCAGCTTTATTCAAATAAAGTGTGTGAGTTGTCAGAAGGATCATACACCGAGGAAATAACAGGAAGCCTTTCTTATCTGAAAGAGAAAGAAAAAGAATTACTGCTGTTCCTTATAAACCAGTATAAAAGAGAATTCACTCCGATTGAAGTCAGCAAGGAATTTGCTGTCACAAATAAAACGATAATAAACAGATTGTCAGTTCTTTCCAGAAACGGATTTGTTGAACCAATTATAGTAAACGAACGTATCAGAACGTATAGACTTAGTGATTTCACAAAAGATCATGAAAAAGAATTGAAGAAGTTATTACGATAGCTTATATACTATTTTAAGGTTATGTGTGAATAAATATTGCAAAAGATTTCTTTAAAAATCAGATAATCTACATTCTTGTGTTCTATAGAAAGGATTTATCGGCAATTACTATTCTGAGTCAATAAAGCCTATCATTTGCCATAACAATAGATGGTTCTGCACCTGCCCTCATTTTCGCTACCCTGCTGTCATAGTTTTTCAGATCATAACGGTTCAGGGTCATGGAACTGTATATAGAAAGGCGCTCTGCTGTGCAGAGTGCCTTATAGAAGTTTGCTGCTATGTGATCACTATCCGCGATAGACGATTATCTCGTCTGTTGCCGGCTCAATGTTGCGCTTGATCATTTCATCGTAAGCAATAGACATCATCTGATCCTTGACCTCTTCACCCTTGTGGGCTGGACAGTCATATTTGATCTCGTATTCGACACCTTTGGTCGTGATGTCAGAGATGCTTTCATACTTGATCGATCTGACGTCTTTGCATTCCTTTTTCATGCGTTCACAGACGACATTGAAGCACTCATCAACAGTAGCGCGATCGGTTTTGAAGTTCATAATATAGTGCTGGACATGACCTTCCTTGATCTTTTCGATCGAGGTGATCTCGGAGTTGTTTACGGTATAGGTAGCCTTGGTATTGATCGACTGGAATTTTGTTACTTTGGTCGAGAAGTATTTGACGTCACATTCTTCGCCATTATAGCGGACCAGGTCACCAACCTTATAGAAGTTGTGATTATAGATGTTGATACCGGCAATGATATCTTTGAGCGAGTCCTGCAAGGCAAGACCGACGATCGTGGCGGCAATACCAAGACCAGTGAAGATCCCGGCAATATCAAAGCCATGGAATTTCATGATCAGCACGAAGGCGATCACCGCTACAGCATACTGCAGGATATTGAAGAAGATGCCTAAAAAGGTGTTCTTGTGCTGTTCGCTCTTGGTGGTATAAGCTACTTTCTTGATCAGGTATTGCTTGATCAGATAGAAATCCGCAAGTGAAATAAGCACGATCAGTAAGCTCATCAGGAAAGCCTGTGAGGTGAAATACTTGAAAATTTCCTTAAATCCTTCTGCTATCATATCTTTTACCGTTTTCTCT
>CADCOR010000184.1 GCA_902803055.1 uncultured Erysipelotrichaceae bacterium | reverse complement strand
TATCCAATCCGGCTTTGACGAGATCTATAAGGAAGATGACGAAAAAGAAAGGATCAAGAATATTTCTGATGATCTCTATAAAGTCGTAAAAAGGCAGATCAAGCACTATGACAGCAAGATCAGCAAGCTCCAGGCATCCTTGGAAGAAGCCCTGAATCTGCAAGGCGATAAAGTTTGCGGCGATCTTTTATATACCTGTGAAGATCTTGACCGCAAAGGACTCAAAGAAATAACGATCAGCGATTTTGAAGGAAACGCTCAGCAGATCAGGCTTGATCCGAAGCTTTCAATCAAAGCCAACGCCAACAAGTATTACAGCACTTACCAGAAAAAACGCAAAGGCAAGGTCTACATCGAAGAGCAGATCGAAATCGCCCAAAGAGAAAAAGAATACTTCGAAGCGATAAATGAACAGCTCAATATCGCCAACTATACAGACGCCTTGGATATCAAGGATGAACTTTTGCGTTATGGCTATCTGAAAAAACAGCAGAAGAACATCCGCAAAAAGAAAGTAAATCTCTATCAGGTCAAGGTCGATAGCTATACGATCACTTTCGGCAAAAACAATGTCCAGAACAGTTTTCTGTCCTTTGAATACGCTCACAGCAATTACACCTGGTTCCACGCCAAACAGTATCACGGTTCCCATGTCGTCGTCGACAGCGATAAACCGGATGAAAAGATCATCCGGATCTGTGCCAATCTGGCTGCCTATTATTCCAAAGGACGCTACTCATCTTCTGTCCCGGTCGACTATTGTCTGATCAAGGAATTAAAAAAGGTCAAAGGAGCCCGGGCTGGCTTTGTGACCTTCCGCAATTACCATACGATATATATCGATCCATTTGATGACAAGGATCTAGAAATCATTTCGATCTAAATATTTTTTCAGTTTCTTGACTTCAAAAGGTTTAAGCAGGCGGTATTCACCGCTTTTTAAACTGCCAAGTTCCAGGTCTGCTTCCCTGATGCGATGAAGTCTGATGACGTCATAGCCCTGGGTCTTGAACATCTTGCGTATCTCCCGGTTTTTCCCCTCGTGGATGCATACCTCCAGAAAACTGCTGTGCTGCTTTTCATTCTGCTCAATCAGCTTTATCCTGGCTGGTGCACTGACGTAATCTTCGATCTGAACACCCTTTTCGAGTTTTCTAATCTCTTCATCCTTAATAAGACCATCAATCTTCACTTCATAGACCTTTTCAACTTCGTAGCGGGGATGGATCAGTTTCTGCATGAGTTCGCCATCATTGCTTAAAAGGATGAGCCCTGAGGAATCATAGTCGAGTCTGCCTAAAGGATATAAGCGATATGGGCTGTCGATCAGATCGGTTACGCATTTCCGTCCCCGATCATCACTGGCTGAAGAAATCACGTTTTTTGGTTTGTTCAGCATGTAGACAACTTTTCCTTCCCTGCTGATCGGCTTGTCATCGACCAGAATTTCATCATTAAAATCTGCTTTATAGCCAAGCTCAGTGATGATGGTTCCGTTGACCTTTACCCGACCCTCAAGAATCAGCTGTTCGGCTCTTCTTCTTGAACAGGTTCCACTATGCGCAATGATTTTCTGAAGTCTTTCCAAAGCTGTTTCCTCTTGTTGTCAATAATACGATAGAAAATGATGCCGATGATGCCGGCAAGCGTCATCACGATTACGCTCATGAGCTCAAAATTGAGACGATGTTTATCATAGCCCATATTCTCATAAGAGAGATCTTCCATCTTATCAGAAATGATATATTCATTGACGCTTGGCATACTCATGACGAGATATGGACCATCTTCTTCAATCAGAAACTGAATGAAGTTGTCTGACTGGGTGGTTCGGCATTTTATGACATCTCCGTTTTCTTTCAGATGATAGACTGAATAGATCTGATCGTTCTGTTTGTCTTTCAAATCGATCTGTACGATGGCCGGACCCTGAAGTCTGATGCTTTGAAAATTGAAACGGAAACTGATATCAAGACCATCGACTTTCTCAAAGCCATGTCCCTGCCCTACTTCATAGATCGCTTCTTCATCTTTAACATCTATATCATTAATCACGACATAATAGGTATCACCGATAAAGCTTAAGGCTTTTTTATCAGGCAAAGACAGATCAAGACCGGAAATGCTCAGATCATATTTCTCGGTGCGATCATCAATCACATAGTTGCGTCCGTTTTCCTGCTGCAGTTTATAATCAAGTGCTCTGATCTGCGCAAAGCTGAAAGGATAAGCGATCTGGCCGAGGCTGTTTTTGACGGTCAGAGGATCATTATTGTCAATTGCTTCTTTGATCGTTTCCCTGATTTTGGCGAGTTTGCCAGAAAAGATTATCTCTGTTTTTATATTTACGCCCTTATAGTTTATAAGCAGATCCTGAATGCCTTCCGTACTGACGTCATAATTTGAGACCATATCCGTATCTAAAGCGACTTCTTTACTGCTGCCGTCTTCATAATTTATCTGCAGCAGCGCACCGCTGAGATCTATGTTGCGGTAAAGCTCCTGATCATGAATGACGCCATTCTTGAGTTCAATACTGCTGATCGCTTTATATACTGCCTTATCATTTTCATCAAAACCGGCGAATTCGAAACCTTCTTTGACCGGAACGATCGGAAGAGTCTGACCTTTAATTGTTTTTACATCGAGCTCATCATAGCCGTGATATTTCCCGCCGGCAAAATCAAAATGTCTTTCTTCAAGGTCATAGTCATTTATCTTGTCCGGATTGATCACAAAGCTCACATAATCTTTAGGCACATAGGCGGCACAGTCTTCAAAATCATATCTGCCCTCACCAAAATCATCATCAAGAGCGATCTTATAAGCATCATCTGTTTCATCAAGGACGACATAGGATAATTCGTTGACATTGCGCAATGAAAAGCGGTAATCTTCCAGCTGTGCATCATCATAAAAATTCACTCTTCTTTGATCATTGATGATCGCCAGAGCATAGTTGTTATAGTCTTTAGCTGACATTTTTTTATCGAGCTCATAAGCTAGAGCAGCACTTCTTTCACCAAAATAATGATCAGGAGTGTAATTGACATTGATACCGGAAAGTTTATTGCCTAAAAAGGTCCCGCAGTAATCGCCGCGGCGATGATTGGAAAAGCGGGTCGAAATGAAATAGCGTGCCTGCGCATAGATCGAAGCTTCGATTGCACCATAGCGGTCATTTTCTCTTTCTTCATCGCTTTCATAGGCGGCCGCCGTAAATAGATTATTGCTGGCGTAAGAACTCTCTGATTTGCCATAGGAAGACTGATCAATCGCTGTCGCCATCAGCAGTAACGCATTGGTACCATAGACATTCTGGCAGACAAAGAAATTGCTGATCTGACCCGATAACTGCGAACGGTTTACTTCATCAGCGGCGCTGTCATTATTGTTGTCGAAATAATGAGACAGACGTCTTTGCAGCTTGAGAGTGTCATAGAAATATGTTTCTGCTTCTTCATGAGTGTAATTTGTCATAGAACGATATGGCAGATACTGGAAATAATTGTAATACGGTTCACTGTTGAGCGCCTTTTCGTGTTCATCAGCCCGATAATCATCGATCATAGCAAAAAAATCATCATAGAAGTAATGACCATCATAGGAAAAATAAGATCCTTCTGCAAGCTCATCAAGCGGTTCATCGAGTTTTAATGAATAAGTATAGAAATCATAGGAGAGCTGTGTCTTGATATTGTGCAGCAGGACATCACTTTTATTCTGATACATGGAGATGCGGTCGAGTTCTTCATAAGGATGAAGGATGACATTGCCGATGTTTGTATATCCCCGATCACCTGCCAAGGCAAAATAGACATCAGCACCGTCTTTGGAAGTTTGAAGATATGCGGCATCAATGCCATAGCAGCCGTTGATGTAGTCGATCGAATCTTTAGGCAGAGACTGATAAGAAACCGTAAGGCTGCAGGCTGAATCTGTTACAAATTCAACGATGCCATATTCCATATGAATGATTCTTTCATCATCTTTAAGAATAAGATTGTCATATTCTTCCAGATGATCCTGATAGTAATAATAGGCATCAAAATAATCCGTAAATTCTTCAGCGAATCCTGAGGCGCTGTCATAGACTGTATAGTGACTTTCTTCAGCTGAAATACTGAGTGGTGAAAGTGAGAGAAATATCAGTAACAATAATAAAAACTTATGTTTTATTAACATAAGTTCATTTTACAATATATTATTTCCTAAAGATATCATCAGTATGGTTCTGAGGAGATCTCTTTCAGAACAAGGATCTCAAACAGTTCACCGGTGTGACCGGAGATACAGGTCTGTAAAGTCAGGGTCTTGTCCGTATTGCTGAGCTCGACACCCGTCGGATATAAAGCGTGCTGCTTAACGGCATCGATATAACGGTCATAATAGCTGTCATCGACCGTATCTGTATAGTCATCATAGTTATAGCTTGTGCGCCAGTATTGCATATTCTCATAATAGTAATCATCAGTCGCATCAAAATTATAGACCGCCACCAGTTCGTATTTTCTGACTTCATTGGCCAGCAGTAAAGTCACATAGCGGTTATTCTGGTAGTTTTCTTCTTCAAGCAGTCTTTCTAAAGGTGTGAAAGCCTTCTGCCTGGTCTCATCATTCCAGACAGAGAAATGATGACCGTATATGATCAGGTTCTGATCATTGATCTCGTTGCGGTAATCCATGAAAGTCGAACCGCCATGATCATTGTAGTCGTATTCTCCGGTCTTCCAATAGGTCCAGATATAGACATCGTTGCCGGTATAGCCGCTTGGATCGGTAACCAGGGAACCATTTTCTGTATAGAACTTGTACATTTCACCATCTTCCTTGAAGACGGATTTAGCCTGTACAACCGACACTCTTAACAGGCCGGAATCGAAAATGATATCACCGATATAATCGTTATTGATATTGTGTAAAGCAGTCCATTCTTCCTTATACTGCAAAAGTTCCTGCTCGTGCTGATCAGGAGTGATGATCTGTGTATCATCAGGTACATTATCGCTCTCATCTTCATTGGCGCTGTAGGATCTGCTGATCATGATGCCCAAAGCGAGTGCCAATACCAGCATCACGGCACCAACGATAAGAATAATTTTTTTCTTGCTGTCTTTATTCATCTTTACTCCACAAAACAGGCATAGTACTCATCATAAGTGATGGCACGCCTGTATACATCTTCGGCTGTTTCCTTGCCTACATATCTTAACTGCCACGGTTCACCCTGATAGCCGGTAATATCTGTCTTATCTTCCGGATAACGGATGATGAATCCGTATTTATGACAGTTCTCCGCCAGCCACTTGGAAGCTTTCGTCTGATAGAAGTTATCAAGCGAATAGCCTGGTTCAGAGACATCCATGCATAAACCGCTCTGATGCTCAGAATGACCGGGACGGGCTGAATAGGTATCGACCACTTCCTGAGGATCTTTCTTTAGATATCCGTTGTACAGATCATCCTGCATCTTATAGGGGCGGTAAGCAGAAACAACTTTCAGATTGAAGCCCTGCTTAACGGCTTCTTCATATAAAGGCTGATAAGCCTCATATACTTCTTTTCTGAGATAACCGCGGCCAAGCGCCGGGTCAACTGCCACCAGATCGTCAGGTTCATAATCAGCCGGCAGTCTGTAATACTTGTTTATCAGCATTCTTACGCCCTTGCTGAGATCGGTGTCCACGATGTCGGAATATAAATCAAGATAACGCCTGGTGTTGACGATTTCTCTCATTTTATCAACATCTTCATATTTGTCGATATACTCCAGATAGAGTTTTTCATTTTTCGGGATGAAATACTCACTCTCATAAAGCTTTTTGAGTTTGATGGAATTTGTCTCATTGATCACGTCATTGTTGACAAGCTCAATAAGCTTCTTTGTTTCAAGAAGACCATCATATTTTTGATATTCATCAAGTTTATCTTTCATAAAGTCTTTCTCAGAAAGATACTTCAACAAGCTCTGATCGTATTCATCAAGAAATTTCTGCTGATTATCCTCATCAAGATTCATGATCAGATCTATCTGGCTTTGTTCATATCCTTTTTCCTTCAGCTTGCTTTCCATCGATTTCTCACAGGCACAAAGCAGAAAAATTAGAAGCAGAATAAAACAATGTCTTCTCATCTTACGGCGAGAGACAGCACGGATATTATCAGCATCATGAAGATGATGAACAATATAATGATTTTACGAGTCTGCTGTTTCATTTCTTTGCGTAGTTATCCAAAATATTCGTATCAAAAGAATAAGTCTTTTTTGCCTTGCGGGCATAGCGATTCAATGCGTTATTGATCAGTTCATCACACTCAGCCTGAAAATCAAGGCCAACCTCTTTCCAGAGATAGAAAGAGAGCGAACCCGGGATCGTATTGATCTCATTGCAATAGATCGTCTGATCTTTGCGATCGATCATGAAATCGATCCTGACACAGCCATGAGCGTTGAGGATGTGGAAGACTTTGAGCGCGATGGCTTCGATCTTTTCCTGCTGTCCTTGTTCAAGTTCAGCCGGCACTTTCCTGACGGTTGAAGCCATGCCTTTGGAAGCAGTTTTACTGCCTGGGGTCTTAGCTCCGGCTTTCTTGCCGCCTCCTGGCTGATACTTCTTGTCAAAATCAAGGAAACCGTTAGTCACTTCTTCAATAACTGAACATCTCGCTTTTTCGTTTGTGCCGATTACGGAAATATTAACTTCCTTAAGATCTTCGATCATCTGTTCAACGACGACCTTGAAATCATATTCAAGACAGTTTTCGATCTTTTCTTTGAATTCATCGCTGTCTTTAATTACTTCAATACCGATTGAAGAACCCAGATTTGCCGGTTTGGCAATCAATGGGAAACCGATCTCTTCTGCTTTTTTAAGATAAGCATCAAAATCCTGTTCAAAATCACTGCCATAGACGACAAAATAAGCAGTCATCGGTACACCTTCAGCCTTGAAGATGTCCTTCATGATGGCCTTGTCCTGCCCTATCGCTCCTGAGAGCACATTGCAGGAAGTGTAAGGCAGATCCAGCATCTCTAAGAAACCGGCCATGGTGCCATCTTCGACATTAGTGCCATGAACCACCGGGAAAGCGATATCGATCTGCAGTTCCTTCTTGAACAGGCCTTTCACAGGTCTGATCTTGACGCTGTTGCCATCCTTATAGATCATGACTTTGGTAAGAACGGAAGCGGGATCTTTGATAAACGAAGAATAATTCTGCAGATCAAACAGTTCCTCACCAATATAAAATTCGTTATCCTTGGAGATATAAACAGGAATAACTTCATATTTCTCAGTGTTTAAAGCATGAATAGCCTGATTGGCGCTGATGCAGCTGATCTCATGTTCGGTCGATTTACCGCCGAAAAATACTCCAACATTGATTTTCATAACATTACCATTCTACACCTTTCATACATTGAATGCATCCGGAAGATCATTTTCCAATAAGATCGTATCATCCTGGGACAGATTGGCATAGATATAGTTAAAAGCCTCCCTGATATTCTTAAAGACAATAATATTGTTTTCATCAAAGCCCGATTCGCTTAATCCTTCTTTGATCTTCATTGTCTGTTTCTCGCCTACCAGAATGACAAGATCTGCTTTATCAAGCATATAGGAACCGAATTCCTTATTGATCTCATCCTCCTTGACACCAAGATCAATCATGCCCGGAGTTACAATCACTCTTCGGCCCGGCATCGTTGAGAGCACATCCAGAGCCATTTTGGAACCGACCGGATTGGAATTGAAGGCATCGTCAATAAAGGTAAAGCCATTGATCTTCTTAACTTCAAGACGATGTTCGACCTGTGCGATCCGTTTGACTTT
This sequence comes from uncultured Erysipelotrichaceae bacterium, assembly GCA_902803055.1. Taxonomy (GTDB): domain Bacteria; phylum Bacillota_I; class Bacilli_A; order Erysipelotrichales; family Erysipelotrichaceae; genus Colivicinus. Next base: position 8,486 of record CADCOR010000184.1, on the reverse strand, counting down.
TCTGGCGATTTCTTCCATACTCATGCCTAATTCACGCGCTAAAGCTATACCGATCAGAACATTGGTGATGTTGTGTTTTCCTAATAGTGAAGTAGTGAACTGATATTCTTCATCGCCGGCTTTCAGGCAGAAGGAAGAGCCATTCCTGTCGTAACTGATATTTTCCGCTACATAATCAGCTTCTTTATTGTCGACACCGACACTGATGACCTTGCAGCTGTTGGCGATCCGATAGGAAGCGATGTATTCATTATCGAGGTTGATGAAAGCGACGCCATCTCTTGGCAGCATCTCCACTTCTTTCATCTTTTCTCTGATGATGTTGTCCATACTCTTGAAAGTATTGAGATGCTGAGGACCGATTGATGTGACGATGCCGTAGTGCGGCTTGACAAAGTCCATCAGATACTCAATGTCCCCGACCTTATCAGCGCCCATTTCACACACAAAGACTTCATGAACAGGTTTCAGCATTTCCCTTATCGTCCTGGTGATGCCCATTGGTGTATTGTAGGAAGCCGGGGTGATCAGGGTAAAGAAATTATCCGATATGATATCGTTGACGATATTTTTAGTCGAAGTCTTGCCATAGGAACCGGTAATGCCGATCTTGATCAGTCTGTTATTTTCTTCCAGGATCTTTCTGGCCTCATTCTCATAGCGCTTCTTGATCATGTTTTCCATCGGCAAAGTAATGATCGCCATCAGATAGATCATCAGATAAGGTACGATGATGCTCAAGATGCCGCTGACAAAAGGCGGAAAGACGATCACGGAACAAAGCGTAAATAAGAACATCAGAATAGAATAGACGACAATCTGTCTTTTGACACGAGCCGTCAATACCAGATCTTTGATATAGGTCTTATGGATCTCCTTATACAGCGAATAAATCGCAAAAGCTATCGTAAGCGCCAGAATAAGCAGCAGATTGTTTTTAAAGATCAAAGAGACGATAATGACAAGCGCCGCATATACATATGAAGGATTGAAATAGATATTCCGGCGATTGAAAAGCCATTTGGAATAGCGATACAGTTCATAGCGATTCTGCTGAAACATCAGTAAAGCATGCTTGCAGAAAACAAAACTCGCTGAAAGATAGATCAGAACCTGCAGCAATAAAAGGATGACAACAGAATAAGCTTTCATCAGTAATCTCTCCTCAAAAAGGCATCCAAGACCAGATTAAAGCGCGCAGCCTCGTTGATATAGGCAAAATGATCATCATTCTCAAAGATGACCAAAGCTGCATCCGGCATCAGTTTTTCCATCTTGCGGCCTTTTTCAACCGGTGTCACATCATCGTTTTCCCCAAAGACGAGTAAAGTCTCAACATCGATATATGGAAGCAGATCGCTCAGATCCTCATTGACGACTTTGACTAAAGTTCCTCTCATGACTCCTGAGGCATTCCTGTAGTCGGTTGAACCCGCATTGGCGGTTAATTTATCCTTGAGTTTTTCAAAAGGTTTGAGGCTCAGGATCTTTTTGCCTACTTTATAGGAATATACTTTGAGATAATAATCGATGCCCCGCTCATCTCTGATGCCGGCAGCACCGGTCAGGACCATGCGATGGACCTGATATTTATAGGCGTATTGAATCGCAACACGGCAGCCGAAAGAATGAGCGATGAAGATCGGATCTTCAACATTCATCTGCTGCAGAAAAGCGCGCAGAAACTCGCAATAGTTGACGCTTCCCCAAGGCTCCGGCGGTTCAGCAGAAGAACCGAAACCAGGAAAATCAATGTTATAAACAATAAAATGACTTTTAAGGAATTCTCCGATAAAAGCCATCATTTCCGTATTCTGGCCCCAGCCATGCAATAAGACGACAGGCCTGCCTGTATCGCCATAGACCTCATAATGAAGATCTATATTCTGAATATTAATTACACTCACGTTTCAATTATACTCTTTTTGCTTTTTCTTTTCTTCGGCATCTTCTTCATCTTCTTAGTCGTATAGATCCTGAAGATGACGCCATCATTCATGTTTTCGCCGGTCACATTATAGCCATAGGTCTCTGTGACTTTCTTGACGATCGAAAGACCAAGACCGAATTTGCCGTTATTGCCCTTCTCATATGGCTTGAACAGTTTGTCAAGGCGATCCTTATCCATCGTTTCACCATCATTGAAGATCTCCAGCAGATTGTCTCTTAAACTGATGATGATCCTGCTCTTGGCATAACGCAGGGCGTTATCCAGCAGATTCTCCACGACGATGCGCCATGGTTCCTCATCGCCATGGAAGTAAACACTCTCATCCAGATCCGTCTCGATTGTCACATCATTTCGGATCAGCGATACCGAAACGATTGCTTTCTGAATAACCGGAGCCATCTCAAGATTGAGGATGTTTTCATTGGTATCGATCAGATAACCCATTTTGTTATAGGTGATCAGCGAATAGACCTTCTTCTCCAGACGATCCGCATTTTCGATTATGACATCAACGCTTTTTTCCAATGTGTCGTAGGGATAGATGCCGTCTTTGATCGATTCCGAATATGATTTGATCGTCGCGATCGGCGTCTTCAGATCGTGTGAAATATTCTGGATCATCTCATCACGGATATGCTGCTGCTCAGAAAGCTCATGATTCATGGAGACCAGGGCTTCACCCACTTTACCGATCTCATCATAACGGTTGAGATTCAGTGTCGCCTTCTCACCGTTTTTGATCTTATTAATATAACCGATGATCGCATCAAGCGGTCTGATCAGTGACATGACCCATAACAGAATCAGGGCAAACAGTCCGACAATGACATAGAAAGTGACATTGATGACGCCGCTGGTCAAAGCATTTTTGAATTCAACACGGAAGTTGTTTTTGACGATAGCGATCAAACGATAGTCTTCATCAAAAGAAATGATCGAATAGACGATCGAATTGCTGCCATAGCTGAAAGATGAATCGATGTATCCCCCTTCCGGATCAGGGTTGATATTGGAAAGGATCTCCATATATTCACTGGGGATCGCATTGAGATAGCGGTCCGATTCAACACTGTAGACAAAAAGCAGGACATTTGATTCATTATCGATCGAACGGGTCTCAAGATACTCGTTCTGGGCACGATGCATGAACGCATACATCTGGGAGTTTACGAAAGTATCGATATTTCTGCTCAGATAGGTAAAACTGAAAAAAAGCAGAAACGCGGCCGTAAAAATAACGATCGACAGAAACTGCTGCACCAGAGTAAAATTACTCAACCAGATCTTTAATCTTTTCATCCTAATCTATAACCGAAACCATAGATGGTCTGAATATTCAGTTCCGGCATCTTTTTCCTGAGTCTTCTTAACGTGTCATCGACAACGCGATCCGAACCATAGTAGTTTTCATCCCAGACCTTCTCTAAGATCTGTTCTCTGAGAAAAGCCGTGCCGCGGTTTCTGACAAACAGCATCAGCAGATCAAATTCCTTAGTCGTCAGTTCAACCTGATCATCACCTTTGGAAACGATGCGTTTGGCCTCATCTATCTCATAACCGTTGATCTCAATGCGATCGTCTTCCTTGTAAACCCGGCGCATGATATTGTTGACCCTTAAAACGAGTTCCTTAGGTGAGAAAGGTTTAGTGATGTAGTCATCAGAACCCTTCTCTAAACCGATGATGCGGTCAAATTCCTTGTCACGGGCCGACATGAAGATTACCGGAATATTGCTGTTGCGGCTCTTGATCATCTCGATCAGATCAAAACCGGATTTGTCATCCAGCATGATATCCAGGATCCACAGATCGCAATAATCATCGATATGGGCATAGGCACTGTCAAAAGTCAGATAAGAATTGACGATATATCCCTCTTTTTCAAGATATGATTTGACCAGTTCATTGAGGTCTTTTTCATCTTCAACGATATTTATGATTTTTTTCATATAGTTTCATTATAAATTAAAAGAGGTTACAGTGCATAACCTCTCATTTTTATCAGATCGATAACTTCATAGACATATTTGTGACACAGTTCATCACTTTCTGCCTCAACCATGACTCTGATCAGCGGTTCAGTTCCCGAAGGTCTGACTAAGATACGTCCGTTATTGGATAATTCATCACTGATCTCTTTTATTTTCTTATTGATCTCTTCATCATTGAGGACGACTTTCTTATCTTTGACTGGTTCATTGACCAGCAGCTGCGGATAGATCTTGACCTCTTTGACCGCTTCTTTGAGGGAAGCACCATAATAAGTCAAAGCTTCAAAAACCAGCAGAGCTGTTTTCAAGCCATCACCGAAATAGCAGTCATTGCTGTAGATGATGTGACCGGACTGTTCACCGCCGACCACAAAGCCATTTCTGACAATTGAATCAGTGACATTCTTATCACCGACTGGGGTAATATCGGATTCAACGCCGATCTTTTCTAATGACTTATAAAGGCCAATGTTGGACATGACTGTCGTAACCAAAGTATTGCCGCTCAGCATATTTCTGTCCTTGAGATATTTGGAGAGCAGATACATGATCTTATCGCCATCGACGACTTCACCATCTTCATCGACGAACAGTACACGATCGGCATCGCCATCAAAAGCCATGCCCATATCGAAATCACCGTTTTTAACTGTATCCTGCAGCATGCCAAGATGGGTAGAACCGCAGTTGTTGTTGATGTTAGTGCCATCTGGAGCATCATTGATGTAAGTGAAATTGCCATTGAGCTTTTCCAAGACGCCTTTGGCTGTATAGCAGTTGGAACCGTTGCACAGGTCGACACAGACTTTCATGCCCTTCAGATCAAGCGGATAACGCTTTAATAGCCAATCCTGATAATCAGCGATCGCTTCGTGATAGTCAATGACTTCCCCACCCTGTTTTTCTTCGATACCCTGAGGATCATCGATATAATCTTCGATCTTACCTTCAATATCATCGCCGATCTTGAAACCATCGTTGCCAAATATCTTGATGCCATTATCGGTATAAGGGTTATGAGAAGCGGAAATCATGACACCGCAGGAAAACTTATCCTTCATCGTGATATAAGCAAGACAAGGAGTAGAACAGTAGCCAAGCAGATAGACTTTGGCACCTGATTCAACCATGCCCTTCTTCAGATCTTCTTCAAAACCTTTTGAAGAAAGTCTGGTATCCATACCAATGACGATTTTTGCGTTTTCAAAATAGTTTCCAACAAATTTGCCGACTTTATAGACTGTTTCATCCAGCAAAGTCACACCGGCTTTACCGCGAATTCCGTCTGTACCAAAATATCTTCCCATCTTACTGATTAGCCTCCACTGTAGTTATATGAACGTTGGAACGTTCAAGCTCAGCCGAAACAAACGGATTGTCCTTGATCTCGACAAACAGCGGCAGATCATAGGTTCCTGGTTCTTCCGGCATTTCAAAATATACTTCAATATCACTTTCACTGACATTGTTTATGTTGTTGAGTGATCCGGCCAGCTGAACATTGACATTCATAAAGTCAATTTCTGAAACAGCCAGATTGTTGTAGTTATTGTGTGCATTGAGCGTGACATTTTCAATCGTCCTGGTATCGATCGTTGCCAGAGTGACACGAACATTGACGACTGTGACATCGCTGGCACTGACACCTGATGGCAGAGTTACCGGCAGAATGATATCACGGTCAACATTTTCCGAAACTGTAGACATATCGAAGTTGACATATACTTCGGTAATATTGTTCAGAACTGTATCAGGCGCATAAATCCTGGTTGTCTGATGATCGACAATCTGTGCCGTATCGATTGCCAGACCCTGTGGAATCTGACCGATCGGGTTCAGCTTGATCGGCACTTCGATGCTAGGTGAAGAAACGCTGACCGAAGCCGTGATCGAACTTGGCACGATCTCCGCATTAACCGCCTGACCATTGCGGTCATAGGCAACTAATGGAGCTTCGATTTCAAAATCACTGGTCTGTCCGCTGACATCGATCAGAGCTTTAACCAAAGCAATTGAATTAAGCGTATCCTGCGAAGCACGGATATTGATCTTGGTGCCCTGTTTAAAGGATGGTTCACCAAGGATATAGCGGGAATCCATCTGATTCTGATTGATGAAATCATAAGTCAGATCAAACTGCATGGTAGTCTTCTTTTTTAAAGTGACCGTCACTTCACTTGGTGAAATAGTAGTGGTGACATTATCGCCATAGCCGACCGCATTCATCTTGATCGTATGAGTGCCTTCGGTATAGCCTTCCAGATCGACCTGGCAATAGCCTTTTTTGCTGGAAGCGTTATTGACATTAGCCGCTTCACCAGTCAGCACGATCTCACAGGCACCAGGCAGACCGGACAATTCAAAAGTCTCGGAATTGTAACGGGCATTGATCGGAATATTGCTCAAAATTTTAGAAGATGACAGAACATTGCTGGAACCATCATAGGTCGCAACAAAGTACGCCATGCAGGCTAAAACCAAGGCAAAAATGCCTGAATAACGGGTCGAAAAAAAGATCCTGTCGATTAATGAAGAGATCCAGCGCAATAGTTTGAAGATATTCTCTTCAAAAGTCTCATACTGCTGCTTGCCGGAAGTCTTGGAAGCAATCTTTTTAGCTGTTTCCAGTTTTTTCTCGGAATCATTCGTCTGAGTCATACCAAACCTCCTCATCCAGATTATTCTCTATAAAAACAGCCTCTTCATGTTCGACTTTTTTCTTTTTATTGGAATTGACCATGGTCTTGCGGGTATGTTTAATGCGGTTATTAAACGGAACCTTCATATCAGGTTCATCAGTAAAAATAACTTCATTTTCCCTGTTATCGTTATTTGCTTCTTTTCTGTTGCGGAAGAAAGTAAAAGGTCTTCTGTTTCCGCTTTGATCTTCCTGAATCCTGATGACCGTATCGTTGTCATCTTCAACGATCAGTGAATTTCTGCGGCGTGAATTCTTCTCAATCGCAATCGTATCGTTCAGGATAACCCGACGCAGATAATCCTTAAGCTGTTTCTCATCGACCGAAAAGATACGTCCATTTTCCGCAATCGAGATCGCACTTGTCTCTTCAGAGACGACAATTGTTAAGGCATCAGAAACTTCCGCGATACCTAAAGCCGCGCGGTGTCTGGCACCATAGCGTGAGGAAAGATTGACGTTGGTCGGTGGAAAATAAGCGCTGGCACAGGCAACCCTGTCACCCTGTATGATGACCGCACCGTCATGTAAAGGTGTAGTTGTCATAAAGATCGAACAAAGCAGTTCCTTGGTGACTTCCGCATTGACCATGATACCGGTCTTGATATAGTCCTGCAGAGATTGGGACTGTTCAATGGAAATCAAAGCACCGACACGCTGCTGTGAAAGCGTGATCGTCGCCTCATAAAGCTGTTCGACGAGCCTTTCCTTTTCGTTAGCCAGCAGTGAATTTATTCGAGAGAAGGCATTGGTCTTGCCGATCTTTTCTAACAGGCCTCTGATTTCCGGCTGAAAGATGATGATACAGGCCAATAAGCCCCAGTTGATGAAAATATCTGTAAAATAGGTCAATGTAGATAATCCAAGCAGTTTAGCCAGACCATTAACGGCAACTACCGCAATAATGCCTTTGAATATCTGTACCGTCCTTGAATTATTTCTGATCGCCTTGATCGCATAATAGAAAAGGAACCACATGATGGATATATCGATTACAACTCTGAATACCGACCAGATATTCTGTATAGTCAGATTAATATTATAATCAGTCATTAATTCCTCCTCTTTTACAACTTAAAATTATAACACAAGCTTTCAGGCAAAAGAAAAGTTCCGCGTCTGCGAAACTTAATCTTTTTCTGGCGTGCTCAACAGGACTTGAACCCGCAACCTTTTGAATCGGAATCAAATGCTCTATCCAATTGAGCTATGAGCACATCAATCGGTTGAACCGAAACCGCCATGTCTTAAAGTATCTATCTCAGTCTCTTCAGCAAGATAATAACGCTTGAAGATCCCCTGCACAAATCGATCACCGGCATTGATAAGCAGTGTCTTATCACCCCTGTTGACAATCCCGACGATAATATGACCTTCATTATCGGCATTATAGTAATCCGCATCAATGATACCGGTCGTATTAAGCAAGCCCATCTGATACTTGAAACCCAGCGATGAACGGGGATATATTTCCAGAACATAGCCATCATCAATCCTGCATCTGATGCCGCTGGGTACCCTGATCGATTCACCCGGTTTTAAACTGATCGTAAAGGGTGAATAGAAATCATAGCCTGCCGAACCAGAAGTAGCCCTTTTAGGCAGAACGATACCATCATAATCAGTTTCATGTCCCGGAAGAAGCTTATTCGCGTCACTTTCAAACTGTTCAAGACTGACTTTTGCGAATCTGGCGATTTTCATAAAATTATCTTATCAAACATCTTGCGAAAATCAAATAAGTATGTTATATTTAATGAGCGCTATTTCAACAGACAAAGCGTGTGCTGAAGAAGTACTCAAGTGGTTGAAGAGGTGGCCCTGCTAAGGCCATAGGTCGGCTTGT
>CADCOR010000183.1 GCA_902803055.1 uncultured Erysipelotrichaceae bacterium | reverse complement strand
TTAATACAGTTAATACAGATTGGAGGTAGAGATGTTCTTAATAAATCTGCAGGGAAAAGAATCGATCTATGAACAGATCAGATCACAGATCGAGAAGTTTATTAAAAACGGCATCCTTAAACCTGATGACAAGCTTCCTTCGGTCAGAAGTCTGGCGGAGGAGCTGGGCATTAACCCCAATACAGTCATGAAAGCTTATCAGGAGCTTGAAAAGAATGGCTATATCTACACGCTGAACAAAAAGGGTGTTTTCGTTTCCGGCACTGATAAGAAGAATGATCGTGATCGAAAGGATGCATTGATGATGATCAACACATTAAAGGAAGAGGGTTTCTCTAGAAAAGATCTTGAAGAGATTCTTAAGGAAGTGTATGAGGAGGGATCATGCTGAAGATAAGTAATCTTGATAAGAGTTTTAAAGATAAACAGGTTCTAAGCAATCTGTCACTGGAAGTTAAAGAGGGTTCGATATTCGGTTTGGTCGGTGTCAATGGTGCCGGCAAGTCTACCCTGCTTAGATGCATATCCGGTATCTATCAGGCAGACAAGGGCGTTGTCGAGTTTAATGGCCGGGATACATATAAGGATGAAAAGGTGAGAAAAGATATCTTCTTTGTGAATGATGAACCTTATTATCCTTTATCGGCCAGTATTCTCAGTTTGAAGGAATTCTATTCGTCATATTACGCTTTTGATGAAGAAGCATATCATAAGAATCTGAAACTGTTTTCTTTAGATGAAAACAGACCGATCTCTTCTTTCTCCAAGGGCATGAAAAGACAGACCTTACTTTTATTTGCCCTGGCGATCAAACCTAAACTGTTGCTGCTGGATGAAGCTTTTGATGGCCTTGATCCTTTGGTGCGCATGAATCTGAAAAGAAATCTCTATGATTTCATTCAGGACAGCGATGCGACGATCATCATTTCTTCACACAACCTGAAGGAACTGGAAGATATCTGTGATTCCTATGGCATCTTAGAAAATGGCAATATTGCAACCTATGGAGATCTGTTGGAATCCAAGGCCAACATCAACAAGTATCAGCTGGCTTTCAAAGAAGACATCGATGAATCATTCTTTGAACAGTTTGATGTCCTGCATAAGAACAGGGAAGGTTCAGTATATACGTTAGTTATCAAAGGTGACAAGGAAGAAGTTGTAAAGAAACTGAAAGAACTTGATCCGCTGATCCTGGATACCCTTTCCGTCAATTTTGAGGAGCTGTTCATCTACGAACATGAAGGAGGTCAGAAATAATGTTCTCCAAGGAATATTTTATTTATCTGCTGAAATCCAAGAAATATCTGCTGCTGTTTATCAGCCTGATAACAATACTGAACCTTTTAGGCAATAAAGAACCTTCGCTTTCCATGATCATCAGCGGTCTGATCGCGATCGTCACAGCTTATGGCATGCCGCTGATCGTTTTCTATTTCGTTCATGACAAGAAAGCCGTCGATACCTTCTTTTCCATTCCGGTATCAAGAAAAGCGCTCCTTTACAGCAGCCTGTTATTCTGCATCGTGTGCACAGCTGTACCTTATCTCATCAGTGCTGTCGTCTTTGGTTTAAGCAAGTCGTTTGATGCTTTGCTGATACTGAGTTATGTGCTGATCGTTACATTGATGACTATCTGTGCTCTGGTGATCTTCAATACCATGATTTATCTGTTGGCCAACAATGCGATCGATGGCGTGATCATGCTTGGAGCATATACTGTCTTGCCTTTATCAGTGCTGATCTGCATCAATTCCTTCCTGCTGAGCTTTGTCTGTGGCGTGATTGATATACCGCTGGAATTTCTAGGCTATTGTTCACCGCTTTATATGTTTGTTTCTGCAGCTTTGAAGTATGGCGATAAAATGCCTGATTTTATCAGTGCGATCTTCAGTCTGCTGATAAGTGTGGCTGGCTTGTTTGTACTTAGAAAGCAGTTTGTTGAACGTGAGGTCGAAAGAGCTTCGACGACTTCTGATGGCTTCTTCACTTATCCGTTTATCATTGCGGTCTATGTGATGCTGTCACTGATCTCGATCGCCTCCTTCTTCAGCTATGACTACAGCAG
>CADCOR010000182.1 GCA_902803055.1 uncultured Erysipelotrichaceae bacterium | reverse complement strand
AACCATGAGGTCATGAAGCCCCAGTCGTAACCGAAGACCTCTTTTGAGAAAGTATAGGCACCGCCGGCATCCGGGAAGATATTGATCAGATAGTGATAGCTCCTTGCGATCACCAGCATCGCCACCATGCCCAAAAGGATAGCGATGACACTGCCCAAAGGTCCGGCCTTAAGCAGATAGTCATTGCCAGTCACCACAAAAGAACCCCAGCCTATAGCCGTGCCAATCGATAAAGCCCAGGCACCCAGCGGAGACAGATAAGGATATAATCTTCGATTGTAATAGTCCTTGCTTTCCATTATTAAATAGTATTCAAGTAAGATTATTCTATTATATTTTATTCATCTTGCCTATATTAGCTGAGCCAGTTATTTCAATTGTTTATCAGCGCTAACAATCTCTGCTTCTTCTGCAGGACCGTTATACCTTAAACAAAGCATCGTCAGATCATCAAAAGGCTCCCGGTCTTTTGTATAATCAGCCACCGCTTTCTTCATGGAATCAAGCACTTCTTTCGGTGTCTTATCCGGATTCCTGTTGAGCAGTTCCAGGACTCTTTCGATTCCTAACTGTTTGCCATTGACATCGCTCGCTTCAGGAAGTCCATCCGTATAGACGAGCAGCGTACTGCCCTTTTGAAGTTTCAGGACATATTCGGTATAATCGCAGTCCTCAAAACTGCCGATGACCATACCATGTTTGTCATGAACGATCTCAAACTGCCCCTCAGGCTGCTTAAGGATCGGGTATTCGTGTCCGGCATTGGCACACCTCAAAGTTCCATCTCTGATATCGAGAATACCCAGCCAGATCGTGACAAACATATCCTCCGGATTATTCGGATAGATGGCCTCATTAACTTTTTTCAGAATTCTTGACGGCGAATCCTTGATGGTCTTTATATTATGGATCAGCGTGATCTTGCAAGCCATCATGAATAATGCCGCCGGTATGCCTTTATCAGACACATCAGCGATCAGCATGATCAGATGATCATCATCGATCATAACAAAATCATAGAAATCCCCGCCGACTTCCTTGGCTGGATCCATGGAAGCATAGATCGCAAATTCGCTTCTTGGCGGATCAAACTCAAACTTCGTCGGCAGCATCGAACTCTGAATTCTGCCGGCCAGACTGAGTTCTGTGCTGATACGCTCCCTTTCCGCCGTGATGATCTCGATCCTGTTCATATAGTCACCCATTTCCTGGGTCAGATCAGAAACATCAGCACCAAGGGTAGCCAGTTCATTGCGCGATTTCAATTTTGCGAGATTATTCCTGACCTCTTCACCGTTCTTTGTATCTTTATACAGACGGATATTCTGTTCAATCAGTTTCAGCGGTTTATTGACGACCTTGTTGATCATCACCATACAGATCAGAGCCAGCACGGCCAGAAAAGTCGCGGAAACCAGCGAGAGAACTATAGCTTGTCTATCGATCGTCTCATGAATAGCTGTAAACTTTGACGCAAAACAGACCAGCAGTTCCAGGCCTCTGATCGAATCAATCTTATAATAGAACTCCAGATATTTCCCATCCTTGTTAAACGTGACCTGCGGCTTGCCATTAATCGTCATTCTGATCGCCCTTTGCTGATCTTTAGTTGATTCCAGGATCGTGCCGATCGGATACAGCTGTCCTTTCTCTTCACCTCTTTCCATCTCGTCATCAGACGTAATGAATAGGACCTGCTGTTTATCATAAGGATCTGTAGTCCCCAGGCAGTAGAGAAAATCAAAATCATAGGAATCGGCCATCTGATCGATCCTGGTGATCAGCCAGGAATAGATGATCTCTGCATACAGTTTCTGATCGGCAGCAGGCAGGGCTGCTATCTCATATGGCTTGACATATTCAAGCCGCAATTTCGGATGACGCTCAATAAGCATCCTGACTTTTTCGGCTGTCTTTACATCTTGCCGATAATCAAGATCATACTCGATATCCAGTTCTGAATAATGATCATACCAGTACTCTATCAGCCATTCATAAGCCGGATACTGTTTAAGGTAAGTTTCCAGATCTTTGGCCGAACATTCTGAGCGATAGCTGAACTGTTTATAAACGTTATTGATGGAAAGATCATGAAAGAAAGCGGCTGATAATGCACCAACCAGAATAACCGCAATGATAAACAGCACTGCTATCTGATATATCAATCTTGTTCTTTTTGGATTTTTTTCCGGCATACTATCTTAACAATATTGTATCAGCATCTTTATCTTCACACCGTTTCCATTCTTTTTTTATCTGTCATCATCACATCCTGGTACAGTTTTTCGTTTAAGATGATGGCAGACAGGCAGACTCTTTAAGACACGATATCTGCACAGATGCATTCTCTTACAAAAGAGGCCGATCATCAGCCTCTTTCTCTTTATTCTTTTTGTTT
>CADCOR010000181.1 GCA_902803055.1 uncultured Erysipelotrichaceae bacterium | reverse complement strand
GTGCTCACCGGCAAGAGCCTGTCATATGGAGGATCTCTAATCAGACCGGAAGCGACCGGCTATGGGGCGATCTATTATCTTGAAGAAGTATTGAAACACGAGGGTGAAAAGATCGAAGGCAAGCGCATCGGTGTCTCAGGATATGGCAATGTCGCCTGGGGCATCATCAAGAAGGCAGCTGAACTTGGGGCAAAGGTCGTCTATATGTCCGGACCGGATGGCTATATCCATGATGAAGAAGGCATCAGTACAAAAGAGAAGATCGACTTTGTCATGAAGATGCGCAAGAATGATCCGCTTCATTGTAAGCCTTATGCAGACAAATTCGGCAATGAGTTTGTGCCAAATGAAAAGTTCTGGGGCGTCAAAGATGTGGATATCTATATGCCGGCTGCGGTACAGAACGATGTTGATCTGCAAAGCGCAGAAAAGATCGTCGCTTCGGGAGTGAAATATTATATCGAAGTCGCCAATATGCCGACGACCAATGAGGCACTGGAATTATTGAGAAGCCACAAGGAGATCATCGTTGCCCCGGCTAAAGCAGTCAATGCGGGCGGTGTCGGTGTCTCTGCCCTTGAGATGAGCCAGAATGCCGAAAGACTTTCCTGGAGCGAACAGGAAGTCGATGAACTGCTGCACATGATGATGGTCAATATCCACGAAGTTTCACGCCGGGCTGCTGAAGAATACGGCTTAGGCTATGACCTGGTGGCTGGTGCCAATATCGCCGGTTTCCGAAAAGTTGCGGAAGCGATGCTGGAACAGGGCGATTTCTAAAGTCTGAAAATCAGAAAACCGACATTATAAAAAGCCGGTTTTCTTTTTGGTTCATATGCCTTTGAAACATGATTATCATTAAGAGAAAAGAGGACAGTTTCGTTTACAATTAAGTTAGGTGAAAATATGAAAAAGATAATTATTTTAATGATGCTTGCATCAATAGTGTGCAGCGGCTGTACAGCTGAGAAGAAAGAGGTAGAAGCGATGGAAAACAAACAGACTTTATATCTGGTGGATAAAGCTGTAACATACAATTTCTCTTTGCAGGATAATGACTGGCGGCTTGCGTATGAAAAGAGCTATGAATATGAAAACGGTTATCCAAGCAGAAAGACAGTTAAAGGCAGCGATGGAAATGTGATAAGTGAGGAACAGTTTGCCTATACTTTTGAAAATGGCGTCCCGCTCAGCTGCAATAAAAAAGAAACATCCGGCAACGAAACGGTCATTGAATATACCAATGGCAGGATCGATAAGAGCGATTATCACAACGGGGATATCTACCACAAGGTCATGTTGTATCAGTATGCCAATGATGATGACTATTTTACCCTGGTGTTTCATTCTTCTTTTGCTCAAGCTGAAGCAGATGATGGTCAGGGAGCCGATTGCGGTGAAGAGGTCGATGAGATCTATATCGAGAAAGCTGATAACGGACTGTTAAAGAAAACGGTCAACCATGGCTTGTATTCCAACTGGATCGCTGGTGAGGATCGGATCTGGTACCGTTTCAATGGCACCTATACGATGGAATATGATGAGGACGGAATCGTACATACTCCTTCGGCTGTTTTCAGAGCTGGTCCGCCAAGCAGAGAGGCTGTCTTTGAAGTTACAAAAGAAAACGGGCTGATCAGTGAAGTTGTAAGAAAAGCCAAGAACGATAAAGATGAATGGGTTATGGAAGCAAAAACCGTCTTCAGCTACAGCGATGTCGAAACTGAGCCGGTCAGATATGCCCAGATGATCAACGATCTTGTAATGGAAGGCGGCAATACATATTATCTGTACAACTGGTATTGATAAAGAAAGGGAAGCGATGAGCGTTAAGAAACTTGGTTTCGGGACAATGCGCCTGCCGCTTCTGGATAAGGATGACAGCAGCAGTGTTGATCTTGAACAGTTCAAGCAGATGGCCGATACGTTTATAGAAAGAGGCTTTACATATTTTGATACAGCCTATCCCTATCATCATGAGACCTCGGAGCTCTTTGTAAGAGAAGCACTGGTCAAAAGACATCCTAGAGATTCCTATACTCTGGCTGATAAGATGCCTTTATTAAAAGTAAATGAAGCAGCTGATTATCCGCGCCTGTTCAATGAACAGCTGGAAAAGTGCGGCGTCGAATACTTTGATTATTATCTTCTGCACAATCTGGGCAAGGATCGCTATATCCCGACGCAGGAATTTGATGGTTTTGGTTTCATCTCAGATCTGAAGAAAAAAGGTCTGGTCAGACAGATCGGTTTCTCTTTCCATGATGATCCAGAGACGCTGGAAAGAATTCTTAATGATCATCCGGAAGTCGACTTTGTGCAGCTGCAGATCAATTATCTCGACTGGCAATCGCAGGTCGCCCAATCAGGCAAGTGCTATGAGACGGCAAAAAGACATGGCAAGAAGGTCGTGGTCATGGAACCGGTCAAAGGCGGTACCTTGGCCAGACTGCCTGATGAAGCCATGAAATGCCTAAGAGATTTCTATAAGGATGACAGCATCTCGCCAGCCTCACTGGCAATCAGATATGTCGCTTCTTTAGAAGAAGTGATGATGGTCTTAAGCGGTATGAGTTCCTATGAACAGCTGCTCGATAATACATCCTATATGATGGATTTCAAGCCGCTCAGCGATGAAGAAAGAGTCCTGATCGATAAGATCACCGCGATCCTCAAGTCTACGATCAAGGTTCCCTGCACATCATGCCGTTATTGTGAGGAAGTCTGTCCGATGAATATCAACATTCCTTCTTATTTCGGTCTGTTGAACTTACACGCGGTAACCGGTCAGAAGACCAATATGTATTATGAGCGCTATTCAATGAATCGCGGCAAGGCTTCTGACTGCATCAAATGCGGCATGTGTGAAAGCAACTGTCCGCAGCACATTGCGATCAGAGATCACCTGGAAGAATTCAAAGCACTCTACGAGGAATAAAGAAAATCAGATGGACATCGGTTTGCGTACCGGTGTCCATTTTCCTTCCGGCTTTCTCAGTTCAAGTAAAGAGACATCTTTGTTGTATTCATAAAAGTAAGTATCGAGCTTTGTTCCGTTACTTAATTCAACCGTAACGGTTTTGCGGATATAGAGATCACCTTCATCTTCATATTCATCAAATAAAGGCAGCTGTTCATCACTGATTCTGTAGACTTCGCCTTCAACCTTAAAACCTTTTAACGGTACAGCCGCCGGATATTCGCCAACTTCATAGATAGCGTAGTCATATAGTGTCGCATCGCCAACAAACTCGCTTTCACCGAATCTTTGATAAGCGACCTGGCCTTTCATCAGGGTGCCATAGGTAAATACCAGATGTTTCATATTATTTTCCTCACTGATCTCAAACAAATTATAAAACAGAATCATTAAGATAATGAGTCAGAGTAGTTTTGAAATTGTTCATGAAAATGTTAGGATAAAGATAGAAAGTGATCGGAATATAGCGCAGTTTGGTAGCGTGCTTGAATGGGGTTCAAGAGGTCTCGGGTTCAAATCCCGATATTCCGACCATTTTTTTATTAACGAAAACTATGCAAGTCAAAAACAGAATAATTTACCGATACGAACCATCCAGGATGTACCGGAAAATAACGCAAATATTGAGAAGAAAGATGTAAAATATAATTAACTCAAGTTAATAGGATAATGACACAGAAAAACATCCAGACTACTGAAATCAGAAAACCGATCAGGCGTTCCGTGATTATCAGCTACGGGATCTTTTTTCTTTTCCTGGTAATGGTTCTGGCCGGTATTGCCTATGTGTTTGGTTCAAGACTGGTCTATGAACAGAACAAGAACCGCTTAAGAGTAGTGATCAATCATGTCGAGCAGCATATCGATCCCGATGATCTGGCTGAATGCGCAAGGACCGGCAAAAAATCAGAAAAATATGATGAACTTCAGCATTTTCTGAATGAAACCGTTGATGGGATGGAACTGGAATATCTCTATATCGTCATCCCTTCAGAAGATCTGATGACCAATGTCATTTCCGCAACCAGTCAGGCCGAAAGAGATGCAGGCGAGCAGGATATGCCGCTTCTGGAAACTACCGATGCCTACTCAAAGGAAAACCTTTTGCGTTATCTGTCTTTCTGGAACAGCGATACGATCGAATTCTTTGAAGAGAATTCTGATTATGGACGTTACTATACCGGTGCAAAACCACTGCGTGATTCTTCAGGGAAGACTTTCGCTCTGATCTGTGCGGATGTTTCGTTTGAAATAATAAACGGTACGATCATCAATCATGCGCTTTCCGCAACGCTGATCATCGCTTTGGTCTGTGCTGTTTTTGCGGTGATCATGTACTGGTGGGTGGAAAACAACGTTTCTGCTCCGATCATGTCTTTAGAAAAGAGCTTCCGTGAATACGCAGGCAGGAGCAAAGAAGTTAAAGATCTTTCACAGCTGGATTATGTAGCTCCAAACATCAATACCGGCAACGAAATCGAACATCTTTCCAACACGATCACAGAAATGGTCGGTGACATGAAACAGTATGCGGGCGATCTATTAAGTGCGCAGGTGCAGATCCAGAAAGCAGAGACTGAAAAAAGAGAGGCTCAGCGGATCGCTGAACTGCAGCAGTCAGTCACTTCACTGCTGGCCAATATGCCGGCCGCAACTTT
>CADCOR010000180.1 GCA_902803055.1 uncultured Erysipelotrichaceae bacterium | reverse complement strand
TGGAGCCAGTCATATATCTACTACGGCGGCTTATTAAGACTTGTCGGCAAATGGTTCGGCACGCTTCTTTCCAAAGTGGGAGCTATACCCGGCAGAGGACTGACTCATCTTTTCACCTTTAAACTGAATCCTGTTGAATACATTGCCGGGATCCTTCTGGAACTGGCGCTGCTTACTTCGATTGTCGGAGGAGCTCTGCAATACGTTGAAAGGATCGTTTCCTTTGCCATCTACATAATCATCGGCCCGATCGCCGTTTCCATGTATGCATCCAAAGATACAGAGAATATCTGTAAAGACTGGATGATGGGAGTCCTGTCGCAGTTTCTGTCCATTTTCATCTCGCTTATCATGTGGATAGCCTTTATTGAAAGCGCGAAAAAAGGAGACAGCAGTCTGCTTCACTATGCGGTAATGATTGCGATTTTAGGTGTCATGCGCAATTCCGAAAAGATTATCAACGCCTTTGGCATGCAGACGATGAAGCTTGGTGACAGTGCCAGAGCAGCTGTAGCCGGTTTTGGACTGGCTACTTCAACGATCATCATGGGCAGCAGATTTTCATCGATGATCTCCCGAAAGGGTGCAGCTTCAATAAGCAATGTGGCCGGATCAGGTTCCATGTATGCCCCAGGTACTGTTTCGGCTTATAACAAGGCCGGCGTTTTTGCCAATCAGACCTCAATGAAGATCGCGCAGGCCGGAAAGATCGCCACTTCGATGCAGCCAATCACGGCCATCAGAAACGCCAGCGCACAGAATAAGGCCATGGTCTCTCTGAGCAGTGCTTTGCAATCCGGAAAATCGATCGATGCCGGAACACTGAATACAGCTTTGGGGCTCAGCAGCAATTCGCCGGTACACGCGATAGGAAGCGGAAAGGAAGGAATCATGCACGCAGCCTCAGTCATGTCTTCAGACGGGAAGATAAATGGATTTGTCGGTGATGCAGCATTTAGCAAAGGCGGACAGGTCGAGATCGTAAAAGATGCTTTCTTTGCCGCAACAGAAAGAAAGGACCAGATCGAAAGAGGAACCCCGGTCCGTTATTCCCGCTTCTATGAAGAAGGAGACCGCTTCATCAGTGGCGGAGGGCCTTTGCTGGACAATAACAGCAACCATATCTATCGAACCAGCTACGAAAATCCTGCCGTATCCTTTAATGAGGCCAAAGATTCAGTATCTGCTGATATAAACGAAAGTCCTGACACGTCCGATATAGAACAGGAGATCGTTCATGAGGCCAGGAACGTCTGATGAAAAGCAGGGAAAGATCTTCACTTGATCAGGCCGGCGAGCTTGGGGAGATGATCATCAACATCCTGTTTGGCGGCCTTGATCCGAAACTGCTTCTGGGGTTCGGCGGTCTTTTTGGCGTGCTGATCCTTTTGTCTCTGATCGTTTCGTCCGTCAATCCTTCGACACTGTTTAATTCTGAATCCACAAAGATCGAAGATATCTGCAAAGCCCTCGAGGGCGGCTTCATCAAAACAAAAAGGGATGCCAGGGGCTATATTGCCGACTATGTAAACAGTGCCTACAGGTGTCAGGGAAGTATTGATTCGATCTCTCAGCTGCAAGGAAATAACAGCTATGTCTTCTCAACCGACGCCTGTGAGATAAGCATCGACTTTAAACCTGAATTAAGTGAGTTTGCAGCCCACATCGATGCGCACGCCAACGCCGTCAATTCTTCGCTGCAGTTTTTTGAGCAGGGAGGTTCAGACGCATTGAGCAAAGAAGAAAAAGACGTGACCGGGAATATGATCGCCCTCGATGAGGATGGAAAGATGAATCTGAATGATTACGGCAGAAACCTTTTATCCGGCTATGATTCAGAATACGCAAACAATCAGTCCAAAGCTTATTTCAATACGCTCCGCTCCTATTCAAGAAGCATCTTTGATTATGAAAAAAATACCTCCGAGTGGATCTATAACGGCTTCTATACCGGCAAGAAGGAAAAGGAAAAAACTATCTGCTATAAACGGGTCAGACAGCTTGATATGACCTATAAGGATGAGGTTGTTGCCTGTGAACTGGAGCATAACAGCGAGAAGACAGAGATCGAATACGTTGATGCGCTTTTCGGTCACATCAGTGTGCCGATGAGATACGATCTCAGCAGATACAAGAAGTCCGATATTGAAAGCACGATTTCCGGTCTGATCGGTCAGCAGATGTATCTTGCAGGCGATACCGATGACGTATATGAAAAGAAAAAGATCGAAAGTCACAACGAAGCAAACCGGATAGTTGAAAACATCATATCAGATTACGAACTATCCTATCTGCTGATGTATCTGGGCGGAGAATATGGCCAGGGCTACAGCGGATTGATCACTTCACATGGCTTCAACTATCTGCAGACCAGCGATGACAAAGCTGTCACAGCGGCATTCTGGGCTTATTCTGACAGGCTTGATGCTATCCTTCATACTTTGCCTTATAAGAGCGATCTTAACGGCAGCGGGCCTGTAATGACCCACCAGTGCACACAGTTTGCCGCCACTTTTTTCTATGATGTATACGGCTTTGCGGCATTAAGAGGAAACGGGAACATGCAGGCCGACAATCTGCTGAAGGACTGCGGCAAGGACAGCGGCTGTCCGGTCCGTTTTGAAAGAGCATCTTCACCAGCTCCCGGTGCCATTGTATCTCTTTATCCCAACCACGTTATCGTCGTTGACCAGGTCGATGAAAACGGAACCGTCTATATATCTGAAGGAAACTACAACGGAAACGGTGGCGTCAGGATCCATCAGCCTTACAGCAGCCTTTCACAGTTTGTTTCAAAAAATGGCTATGCGATAAAGACGATCGCTATTCCGATCCGATAATGAAAAGAACTATGCAAAGGGGGCAGATGAAGAAACTGATCGACAGGTACAGACTTTCTTCAAAAAAGGAAAGGATCATCATCATACTTTCGGTATTCGGAGCACTTTCAGGTCTCATGATTCTTTCCGTCTTTTTGATCGGGCTCTCCTTAAGAAACATACCGGGGAACGACAGCAGCAGAAGTCCCTTCTACTATGCGCTCTCTACAGCATTTGGAAGGACTCTGTCGCTTTTTGCTGTCATCATGATCCTTATTCTTTTCCTGTATCTTTTCCTTTCAGCAGACAAGAAAAACTACGTCAAAAGCGATGATGGAAGAGGGGTTCACTATATGGAACAGGCGACACACGGCTCAGCTGAATGGATGGACAGACAAAGGGCAGAAGAGGTGTTTACCGTTGGCGATATCAAGGACACAAACGAAGTGATCTATGGCCAGTTTACAGCCAATGGGGAACAAACCGTCGGCTACAGGAAGCCGCAATATGCCGAGTTTAACCGCAACATCTTTGTCCTGGCGCCTTCCGGATCAGGCAAGACTTTTACACAGGTAAAGACCGATTTCGTACAGCACATCAAGGCCGGTCACTCCGTGGCGCTGACCGATCCCGACGGCGGCCTGTATGGCGATTTTGCTCTCTGGTGCAGAAAAAGAGGTGTCAGGGTCCATGTGATCAATTTCGCCGATCCTGCCTATTCCGAGTGCTGGGACATGATCAAGGAATGCATCAATCCGGAAACGGAAAGACTAGATGGCACACGACTCAACATGTTCGTCAACACTTTCATGGTCAACACGGGGGAAGGCACCAAGGACTTTTTCTACAAGTCGGCGACCAACCTGATAAAGGCGGTGATCGGCTATACCTGCTACATGAATGAAAAAGAGATCCTCGATAACTACGAAAAACTTTATCTGAAGATTTCCGGCAAAGAAAACAAAACAGACGACGAGTACATCGCTGCCGTTGGAAGCGGGCCCGTTTCTCTTAAATGGTGCCGCCAGCAGATCCTTAAGACGGGGACCAGAAACGGATATCCCAGACAGAAGATCAGGAAACTGCTGGAAGACATAAAGACAGTGGCCGATCAGATCAGGCCTTTCACGATGGGAGCAGTCTATGAAAACATCATCAATTTCGAAAAGGTCGAAGACTTCATGGGAAAATCGGAAGAAAACAAGATAGCCAGGTGGCATCCGGCCTATACCAACTATCTTGTCTATAAATCCAACGACAGCGACCAGGTCAGAAAATCAGCGATCCAGGGGGCACAACTGCGTTTTGAGATGTTCATCGATCCCAACATCACCCATATTCTTTCCAATTCCGGTCTTGATTTAAAGAACTTCAATACCGCGCAGACCGCTCTTTTTGTCATTACGCAAGACAAATCAGATGAGACTGATCCGATCGCCTCGATCCTTTTTACTTTTCTGTTCAAGGATATTCAGGATGTCTACGACAGGAATAAACAGATCGCTCAGGGCACAGGGAAGGAAAATCCCTGCCTTGGTTCGGCGATCATCCTTGACGATTTCTTCTCGCTGGGGGTGATAGGGGGCGACCCGAAACTTTTTGCCAAAACCATGGCCGATGCCCGCAAGAGACAGGTCTATATCACGATCGTCGTTCAGCAGTATTCGCAGGTCGAGGCTCTTTATGGAGCAAATTATAACCACTCGATTCAGGGCAACTGCTCGACGCTTATCTATCTTGGCGGCAACGACCCTGAAACCATTCAGTTCATATCGGAATTCGCCGGTGAAGCCACTGCCCTTGATGAAGCCCACGAGGAAAGATCCTCTCTGCTGGAGCTTAACTCCCTTCAGCCGGGATATCGCTCATCTACTACCAAAAGAGATCTGCTGACCAAAGGAGAGGCAAGGACCTGGAAGGACCATGTCCTTGTCATCCAGCAGGGAGAGCAGCCGCTTGATCTTCACCCCTTTGCCTGGATCGAGCTGCCGGAGTATCAGAGAAGCGAGTTCATCCAGACCAGTGTCTACAGGGATCTTAAGCCAATCTGCAAAAGAGAGAAAAAGAAGACCGGAAGCAGGGGAAAACAGGAAAACGATCTCGTTTCAGGCCTGAGCAGCAGAATCACGGATATCAAAAGCATGAAAGAAGAAAAGAAAGCTGCCACATCGATCAAATCTCTGGATGATCTGTTTGAAGATGCCAAGACATCTGAGGAAGAGCCTCATAAGCAAAGGAACACCGAAAATCTCCGATCCGGCAAAAAATCTGGAAAAGGACCGATGCAGGAAAAAGAAAGGGCAGTCAAGAAACGCGAAAGAAATGCCATTGAAGAATTAAACTTTGTACAGCTTAGAAAGGAAGGACAGAATGCCAGCAAAGAAAAATGAAAAAGAAGAAACAGCAGAAGCAAAGCAGCAGGTACCGCAGGAAAAACAGGATACGGAAGCAGGTCAGATCAGACAGGCAAAATACAGAAACATCGGGACCTACTCGGCAGAGATCGAAAGCGAGTTTGCCTTCAGAAACCTGTCCCAGGCTGAGGAAGAGGATCGTACTTACCGCTTTCTTAAGAAGTGCAAACACGACGGCGAGATCCTGGTCGGTACGGTCATCGGCATTGCTGATGATCCCAAAAAAATGATGGTCGGCGTCAAGCTTTCCTATGAGCCGACACAAAGCATCAGCCATTACGGAATGGTCGAAGTCACGATCCCGGAAAGCGTCTTTTTTGAACCGGGGATGAAGTTTTCAAAAAACTATGATGAAAAGTCTGAGAGGAGCAGATACATGATCAGAAAAGCGGCGATCATGCAGTATATGGGGGCCAGGATCCACTTCTGCGTTATCGGACTGTCAAGAGAAAAAGGTATTGATCCAAATGATCCGGAACAGTATGTGACAGGCGTGCTGGGCGACCGAAGGCTCGCTATGGAAAAAATGCGCGACAAGTACTTTTTCCACCTCAACAGAAAGACCAGCGAAGAGCCGATAGTGATAAGACCCGGCGATCTGGTCGAGGCCTTTGTTGTCGGCGTCACCTATCAGATGGTCACGGTCGTCTCGCTTGGAGTGGAGACAAGGATATACCTGCATGATCTGACCAGGGAAAACATCGACAGCTGCTATCAGCTGGTCCGCGCCGGCGATATCCTTCCTGAATGCAGGGTGCTGGACATAAAGATCAAGGATAACGAGGTGCACCTGAGGCTTACCAACAACAAGTCGGAGGCACCGAAGATGATCCTTTCCATGAAAAGAGGCTACTACTACCGGGGAAGGGTGGTCTGGTACAACAGAAACAAGGATCTTTATACCGTTTATCTTGATAACGGCGTGACCGCTTTTGTTTACCGAAAAAACGTCATTGGCTATATTGATCTGAGCATTAACGATATCGTCTCGGTCTGTGTCACCTCTATTTATGAAAACAAGGTCGGCGGCAATGCCGTCAGACTCTAAAGGAGAAGCATGAAACAGGACGAGACAAGAAAAATCCATTACATCCCGGAGAACTATGCGACCGGCATCAATGTTGCCGGCATGAACTTCAAGGTCCGCAATTTTATTGAGGGCCTGATCGTCTCACTGCTGTCGGCTCTGATATGTGTACTCATACTTTATAAGATTCCCTTTATTGATTTCGGCACCAAGATCGGCTTTATCATCTCCTTTGCCCTGATGGGGCTTTTGCTTGGCATAATAGGCATAAACGATGAAGCGCTGTCGGTCTTTGTTTCCAACAAGCTGCGTTTCGACAGAAGGAAAAGAACGGCTTTCTACAATCCGCGGATCAAGGAAGAAACGATTCCCTATATCTATGAGTATCGAAACAGCAGGGAGTCACTGCCGAAAGAAAAGATCGTTGCCTTTTATAAAGCATACAAGGCTTCGATCGAAAAAAGAGAGCAGGAGAAGATGCGTGAATTTCAGAAAACAAACACCTTTGATGAGACATCAATGTTCTTTGAAGATGACGAGGGCATAGTAGTCAAACCGGTCGAGTATATGAATCCTTCCGAATACAGAAAGTATCAAAGAGAGGTAAAGCGTAAAAAACGGATGGAGGCAAGAGAAGCCAGACGAATAGAAAAGCAGAAACGCAGACAAAAGAAGGGCAGGGGCTAATGGCAAAAGAGAAAGCAAAAAGGACCAGACACATCTATAAGAAACCGGTCGAATCAACCCAGCAGAACATTCCGCTCAAAGATGTCTATAAGGGAGTGGCAATAACCGATAAAGAAAGATATGTTAAGGTGCTTGAAGTAAAACCTCAGCCTTTCTTTCTGAAAAAGATCAGGGAGCAGAACAGGATCTCCGATTCCTTTGAGGCGCTTTTGAAGGCAGGACCCAGCGAACTGCACATCAAGACCATGTCTGTACCTTCCGATCTTTCCTATCAGATTGAAGAGATCGAAAAGTGCGTAGCTGAAGAAAAAAATGAACAGTGCAGGAACATGGGAAAGGAGTATATCGGCAGACTAAGGGACGCACAGACTTATGGTATATCCCGGCGATTCTTCATTTCTTTTCCATACAGCGGCAAGCGGGGAGGGCTTGAATCACAGGATCTTGATGAGATCGTATATTCACTAAACAGCGAAGCAAACAGGCTGGCCGCCTCGCTGCTGACCTGCGGCAACGAAATAATAAGAGACTATCCTCAGGATGCCAGCAAAGATCTGCTCAAGATTCTCTATATGGTTTATAACCGCGACAGTTATCTGCTTGAGCCTTTTGAAAGCAGGGTAAACGAGATCAATCGGCGCTATCTTGAAAAGATGGCTGATCGCTATTTCTATATCCCGATCAGGGATTATATCGCTCCTTCACGGATCTCCTTCATGTCCCACAGGTATCTGGTCATAAACAATACCTACTATGCCTTTCTCTATATCCCTTCTGGCGGCTACAATCCGGCTGCCTACACCGGCTGGCTCAACCGTTTTGTTTCCTCCTATCCGGGTGTGGATGTCGACATCTTTTTAAGAAGACTTGCCAAAGAACAGGTGATAAACGGGCTGAAGCGATCGATCGGTCACGCCAGAGCAACCGCCATTGATTCCAGAGACACATCAGACTCCTATGAAGAGTCGCTCAACACCTTGAACTCGGCCCAGTATCTTAAGGAGGGATTATCCAGAGGCAACGATTTCTATGACATGTCGATCATCATCACGGTAAGCGCCGCATCTCCTGAAAGGATCGGCTATATAGTCAATGAACTGATACAGGACGCCAGGCAGGATGATATCCTGCTCAAGGAAAATGTCTATCGGCCTGAGGAGAGCTTCAACATGGTCCTTCCGACTTCATCATGGGATGACAGCATCTACACCTTCAAGAAGACCAAAAGAAATCTTCTGACGGAAGGGGCGGCAAGCATCTATCCATTTACGACCTATCAGCTGATCGATAAGGAGGGGCTGATGATCGGCGAAGACAGCGGCGGTTCACCGGTCGTTCTTGATCAGTTCAACCGCAAGCGGATAAACAATCCGCATATCTTCATATCCGGGGAAACCGGAGCGGGGAAAACGACGACGCTGATGCTGCTGGCCTTAAGAGCAAGAGTCAAGGGCATGCCGGTCTATATCCTGGCACCGGAAAAACAGGACGAGTACAAGCGCGTCACCTCGGCGATAGGAGGCCAGTTCATTGATATCGGTGCCGGATCAAACGACAGGATCAACATCATGGAGATCTTCCCGGTCGATGAATCTTCAAGAGACAAGATCGCCTGCATAGATGGTGACAGTGATGTGACGGAATCCTACCTTATCAGAAAAGTGTCGGTGCTTTCCGACTTCTTCTCCATCCATATTCCAAATCTTTCCTCCATCGAAAAATACGATCTGGAGGAAGCGATCATATCTACCTATGAAAAGTTCGGGATCACTTCTGCCAACAGTTCACTCTGGGCCGATAAGGCACAGACGCATTACAAGAAGATGCCGGTCATTTCCGATCTGGTGAAACAGCTCGAAACAAAGCAGGACACCATCAGGCTTGCCAAATCCATAAAGCTGCTGACCAAGGGAAACGGTGAACATTTTAATGGTCAGACCAACGTCAACATCAGCAATGAGTTTGTCGTCATCGGGCTGCAGCACAATTCCGAAGATATGCTCTCGCTTTCGATT
>CADCOR010000179.1 GCA_902803055.1 uncultured Erysipelotrichaceae bacterium | reverse complement strand
TTTTACACTAACTGTAAATCACCGCTCCACTAATCAATTTATATGGAAGCATTATTCGGCGTAAAGCGATCTGAGTTCCTGTCTCATTGCATTGAGCTTCTCATTGTATTCTGTGTAATCCGTCTTTGTCCTTGTCCGCAGCAGTTCAGTCATTTCCTGAGCGACCTCAAACATCGGCGTCAAAGCCAGATTGCCCAATACGCCTTTCAGGGCATGCGCTTTTTCAAAAGCCGTATCAAGGTCATCTTCCGCCAAGGCAGCACTCAGCTTATCAAAATCCTCACTGTCCAGCGCACTTTTAACCAGTCTCAGATAGAATTCTTCCTGACCAAGACATCTGGCCAGACCTTCCTGAGTTTTTGCTCCAAAGTTATTTAATGCTTCTACACTTAACATCCAAGTACCTCCTTTTTATCATCTGCTTATATTCTATATAATATCTGTTTTATTATCTGCTGTTCAGGCATCAAGTTCACTCTTTTTTTCGCTTATAAACTTTTCAAATTCCAAAGCCGGGACCGGTTTGGAGAAATAGTAGCCCTGGATGACATCGCAGCCCAGCTCTTTCAGAGTCAGCATCTGTTCCCTGGTCTCCACACCTTCAGCTATGACCGGGACTTTCAGATAATCAGCGATATCCAGCATTATCTCCAGCATACCGGTATCACGGCCTGATTCAAAGGCATCATCGATAAACTCCTTTGCGACTTTCAGAACATCGATCGGCAGCTTCGATATCATATTCAATGAAGAATAGCCGGTACCAAAGTCATCCATTTCCACCTTGAAGCCTTTTTCACGCAGAGTTTTGACGGTATCGATGATCTGTGCCGAATTCCTTGTGTAGGCTGATTCCGTGATCTCCAGCAGCAGTTCCTTAGTTGAGATGTGATTGTCCTCAACAATCGAACACAAGACTCGTTCCAGATTTGGATCATGCATATCAACGCGCGAAACATTGACGGAAACCGGTACCGAGATCCCAAAACGCTTTTTCCATTCAGCGATCTGTCTGGCTGCACTCTTCCAGACAAAATTATCCAGTTCATAGATCAGACCATTTGTCTCAAACAGCGGAATAAAGGAAGCCGGTGAGATCAGGCCATATGAAGGATGTTTCCATCTGATCAGCGCTTCAGCCGAAGACAGAATCGGTTCTTCTTTGGTGATATCATATTTTGGTTGATAGTAGACTTCAAACTGGCCTTCTTCCAGCGCTTTTCCAAATTCTGCAATCAGCTGTTCATTGAAGAGATCTTTCTGATACAAAGAATCATCATAGATCGCAACCGCGTTGCTTAGCGAATTGCGCAATGTATCAGCCGCGGCCTTGGCTCTGTCAAATCTTCTTTCCATGACCATGAGCTTATCAACATTGGGATAGACACCTAAACGGATCCTGATCTGCGAATTGGTCGGATTCTCTTCTTCCAGTCCGCTGGTCACATAATCAAGGATCTCATTATAGTCCATGCCATGCGGACAGTAGATCAGGAAAGTATCAGATTCATTGCGGCAGACGATACCGTTTCTTGGTGTTACATAATCTCTCAGCCGATCAGCCACAAGACGCAGCACCTTATCACCAAAAGCGATGCCGTATCGTTCATTTATGACATGGAAATGATGGATATCCGCCAGCATCGCATCCATAGGCAGGTTGATATTATACTGATCAAACTGGTTGCAGTAGGAATAGAAGAAGTTCTTGTTGTAAAGACCCGTCAGAGGATCTCTTTCCGTCGTATTGATGATGGCTCTGTCTTCATTCAGCTCGATCGTGCGGTTGATACGCGCTTTCATGATCGTGATCTGCGGATACGGTTTAGGAATGAAATCGACCGCACCCAAATTCAGGCACTCGACTTCCGACTGCTGGTCAGCCGTAAGGACGATCACCGGGATCGAAGCGATCACAGGATCTTCCTTTTTCTTCTTCAGCACTTCAATGCCGCTCAGCTTAGGCATCAGAATATCCAGCAGCACTAATGAAAGAGTACTGCGATACTCATAGATCTTCTGCAGCGCTTCTTCACCATCATTGGCATAGATGATATCGTAATCATCGGTCAAAGCATTTCCCAGAAGTTCCCGATTGATGAGCTCATCATCAACGATCAGTACTTTTCTTCGTTTGCCTAAAGCTGTATATTGTTCTGTCTTACTGTCCATCACTTTCATCCCTGACTTTCTGTTCTTTCTGTTCCTTTTCTCCGATCAGATCTCTGAGTGTCTTATACAGGATCTCCGGTTCAACTGGCTTGGAAAGGTGTGCATTCATGCCCGCCTGTAAAGAGCGCTGCACATCTTCGTCAAAGGCGTTTGCCGTCAAAGCGATGATCGGAATCTTTTTCGCATCGCTTCGGTTCAGCTCTCTGATGTTTGCTGAAGCCTCCAGGCCATCCATGACCGGCATCCTGACATCCATCAGGATCGCATCATAATATGCTTCTGCTGATTCATTGAACTTATCAAGGACCAGCTGACCGTTTATCGCCAGATCGCAGCTCATGCCCTGCGATTCCAGCAGCATCATGATGATCTCGGCATTGATCGAGACATCTTCTGCCAGCAGAATACGTCTGCCCTTAAGATCAACATTACTCTGCTTATTGAATTCTATATTGCGCCGTTTCATGACGCGTTCAAATTCTTCCATGACATTGGAAGCAAACAGCGGCTTGGACATGAAGGAATCAACACCGACTTCCAGAGCTTCCAGAAGGATGTCATCCCAGTTATAGGCTGTCAGAATGATGATCGTCGTTTCATTGGCGTAGCGGCTTCTGATCTGCCTGGTCACTTCAACACCATCTTCTTCCGGCATCTTCCAGTCGACCAGTACCAGATTGTATGGATCATGCTTGCCATGCTGGATCTCCATCAGCTTGATGGCTTCGCGTCCGGATGAACAGACATCAGTGATCATTCCCGCTTCTTCAAGTACCATACGGCCATGTTCAAGGGCGATCTTGTCATCATCAACGATCAGCACTTTCATCTTGTGCGGATCCAATATCTGCTGTTCATAATTCTTATGATCAACATTGCGTAAGGTAATGGTGACGGTAAAGGCTGAACCCTCACCCTTCTTGCTTTCAACACTGATCGTACCATTCATCAGTTCCACGATGTTCTTGGTTATGGCTAAACCCAGACCTGTTGAACCAAAACGGTTGCGGCGGCTGGAGTCTTCCTGAGTGAATGGCGAGAAGAGCTTTGGCAGGAATGATTCTTCCATGCCGATGCCATCATCCTTTATCACAAAGCGCAGCGTTGACTGCTGATCAAACTCAGCGATCTTTTCCACGGTAAATAAGACATTGCCCGGGGCATCGGTGAACTTGATCGCATTGGAAAGGATGTTGAGGATGACCTGCTTGAGTTTCATGTCATCGCCGAAATACCAGTCATCGACCTTGCCAATGATCCGGCATTCATATTCAAGACCCTTATCCCGGCATTGAGACTGGACCATCGTATTGATCTGTTCGAGCATATTGCTGAAAGAGAATTCTTCCTTGCGCAGCATGAGCTTTCCTGATTCGATCCTCGACATATCGAGAATGTCATTGATCAGGCTCAGCAGATGTCGGGCACTTTCGCCGATCTTGCCAAGATATTCTCTGGTCTGCACAGAAAGATCCTTGTCTTTCAAAGCGATCGCATTGAGACCGATGATCGCATTCATTGGCGTTCGGATCTCATGGGACATATTGGACAGGAAAGAAGTCTTGGCCGCATTGGCTCTTTCGGCTTCCTGTAAAGCTTCGGCTAAAATCTCATTGCGTTTTCTTTCCTGCTGCAGGACATCGGTCAGATCTGACTTGAGCAGGATATAGAAACGCGCTTCCTTATCGACCAGATAATAGGTAAAGCGTTTGTTGAAGACTTCGCCATCGATATCGCAGGTCACATCGACCGTATAGGAATCGGCTTCTTCAAGTTTCTTTTCGATCGTCTTCAAAGAAAGAGCTTCTTCAAGCTCAGAAAGATCATGTATTTCTTTGGAAGCGACCGGTATTACCTGATCATGAATGTATTTTTCATAGCTGCCGTTTGGCTGTTCCGGGAAGATCGAACCCCTGGTGATCCTGTCGGCATCGCCAATAACGACCGAGTACTGTCC
>CADCOR010000178.1 GCA_902803055.1 uncultured Erysipelotrichaceae bacterium | reverse complement strand
CCTTCGATTACGTCACCGACTAACCATAATGTTAATGACTGGAATTCAGCAGCATGTCTTAAACCTGTTACGAAGTCTTCAGCCTTAACTTCATCGTAAACTTCACCGTTATTGGTTACCCAATTGGCACCTTTACGAAGATGGAAAGTCCATTCAGTAGCGTCGTCATTCTGTTCCCAAGATTCAGCCATACCTGGAGCCAGGTTGCCGTATTTGTCCTGAGTTAACAGACCTTCTACGCCGTTGTTGTAGATGTCGCCATTAGTGGACTTGTTGTTATAGATGTAGTCGAATGTTGATAAGTCAGCTGTATAGACATAGTTGAAAGTATCTTTATACTCACTAGGCTCATTGCCGCCATTACCACCATCGGTGCCACCATTAGTACAACCAACGAGCACTAATAAAGCCATCAATAATGCTAATAATTTTTTCATGTTTTCTTCCTTTCCTGCGCAGTCGCGAAAAACTGCACATACAAATTCTACAGGAATCGACTTTCTCTTTCAATAAAAAATTCACAAAATGTTCACATTTCTCGAACTATTTTCCAATTCCTGAAAATATTTTCAGAAATATAAGAATCAATTGCATTTTTCGTCCGTTTCTGATCATCTCAGCTTAGGATTTTCACTTTTTTTCTGGCAATTATGATCAGGAGGATTATTTCCAGAAGCGGCCGCAACAGCCGCTTTTATAAAATTCAGCTTATCTTAAGTCCCTTAAAGATCATGTATTTAGGGCCTTTGTAATGAGACATCAGACACTGCTGTTTAGAGAACTCAACTTTTTTGATGTCTTCATAGATGTTGCCGGCTATTGAGAAGCCGCTTAGTGGAATATACTTCTGGCCATCAAAATATCTCGCCAGTCTGACTTCCCCGCCCCAGTATCCGGAATCTTCATCGATCTGCGGTGCCGAGAAAGTCTCAATGATCAGATGTTTTTCGTTTTCATAATCAACACCGTCAGCTTTGATGACCGCAACAGGCAGTTCACCCGAGATATCTTTTTCGCCAAGATAGTAACCGAACTGGATATCGCCATAGTTGTTTTTGACTACGCCGTTATTGATCAGTTTCCTTTCTTTCAGAACTACACCATGTCTATCGTATTCAAGTGAACTGGCACAGCCCTTGCATTCACCTTTCATCGTCAAAGAAAACTTATTATCCGATAAGACATCATTCTTTGCATAGTGATTCTGCTTCATATAGACATTGCGATAGGAAAGATCACTGCTGAAGTTGTCTACGATCGTTTCCAGCATATCATTCTTGACCAGAACCTTGAGATCTTTAGGCAGTCTGACCTGTTTTAATGTCTTAGCCTGCGATCTGGCTTTGGCAAGTTCGAGGATCTCGCTTATCTCAGCTGTTATTTCCTTATAATTGATCGTATTTGATTCATAGAACTTGTAGAGTTCAAATTCTTCCTTGCCATTGCTCCAGGTTGGAATACATTCAACTTCAAGCTTCATATTGTAGCTGTGATGGTCAACGCCTCTGGAGTTGATGAATTCCTTTTCATAAACAGATAAGAATATCTCCGTTGAATTGATCCAGCCTTCTTCGTACTGATCAGCACTTAAGACTGCCTGCGCAACTTTCATCGCTGTCTCATTGAGATCAAACTTCTTTGGCTTTTTCTCATCGATATTTATCGTTTTATTCACTAAAGGATAATAGGCATTTTTTGCCTGTCTGGCCTGAATAATGGCCTTATTGACCTTGCGGGCAAAGGATCTTTCATCATCAGCCGCTGTGACAACCACTAAAGATGAACCGCAGGTCTTTTTATCGGCGACATAGACTCTTACCGTTACCGCTTGTGTCTTGACCGCCCGATTGATCTCAAGGTGATCAAGCACGTAGAAAAGTTCCCGTGAATCTCTTTGCGAGATCGTGATCTCATAATCACTTATTTTTTTATTAGCCTTTAAGACTTTGATAATCGCACTTTTTTTCATCAGCCTAACTTCGCCTCCGCTTTGAGATATGGTCCGCCATCGGAAACATATACCCATTCCTTATGACCTTTGCCGCACATTCCTGAACCGTGAACTGTAACTTCATCGGATACCATTGAAATCGAACTGAGCAGATCGATGACATAACCCGAGATGACGACCGGAGCGATGATCCTGCCGGTAAAGACGCCATCTTTGATCTCCAGACCATAGGAAGCCGTACACTGGATCTGCCAGTTTTTCGGATCTTCCATGCCATTATTGGTCTGGCACAGATAATAACCATGTTTGACTGATTTCACCATATCCTCGAAGCTGTCCTTGCCCTTGTCAAACCAGGTATTGGTCATGCGGGTATAGACCTTGCGGGAATAATCCTGACGTCTGCCATTGCCGGTTGGTTCGCTGCCAAGTTCCATCGCACTTAATGAATCGGAAATGCCTCTTTGCAAGATACCGTCTTTAATGATCTGCGTTGAATGTGCTTCCACGCCATCATCATCAAAGAAATAGGACGCTGCACTGATACAGCTGGCTGCGCCATCATACATATTGACCAGCGGTGATGCCACATACTTGCCGACATAATCTCTGGCCTTGGCTCTGTTTTTGACAAACATATCCATCTCCACGCCATGGCCAAAGGCTTCATGGGCAATCAGACCGGAGATCGATGGATCGGTGATGATCGTGTATTTGCCCGGTTTGACCGGCTTCGCCTTTAACAATTTAACAGCGATATCCAGCACTTCGTCCGCATGTTTTTCAAACTTCTCAAGTGCCAGTGAAGAATCGGCCTCGCCTTCCGTTTCATAGTTGGATTTGATGTTATCACCTTCCCTGACGACGACCATCATGGCAACATTGATCCAGTCATATTTCTGGCTCAGACATTTCTTCTTGGAAACAAAGATCTTGGAAGTCTGACGCTTATTGTATCTGGTCATGACATTGATAACTCTTTCATCAGCCTGATGCATCTTATTCTTGGTCCGGCTTAAGATCTCGACGATCTGTTTATCAGACAGTTTAGCCTGATCTTCACGCAGATAGTTCTCGACATGTTCCTTTTCCTCTAACATCTTGACTTTGAAATCAGCGGAAATGACCTTTTTCAGGCTTACAGCCTTGCTGATATCATTGGCCTTAAGCCCTTTGATATCATTGCAGGAATATTCGCTGTAACGTCCATCCTTGTAAAGTTTCAAAACAAAACCGCATTCATTGTCGACATCATCCATCGAATTCAGATGCGTCGAAACCATGATCTGTTTTGTGTTGACAACCGTTCCCAGAACCGAGACATAGTCATATTTCTTTCCAAGTTCTTTGACCAGCCTTTTTGCCTCAGGAATTCTTGATTTTAGAAAACTGTTCAGCATTTTCCTTCCTCCCTATTTATTCTTTTCTTCTTCATATAACATCGCTTCTTCCCATTTTTCTTCCAAAGCGTGGATCTGATTGTGGATCTCATCGATCTCATCATCAAGCTCTGCCATCTTGTTCATATCCTG
>CADCOR010000177.1 GCA_902803055.1 uncultured Erysipelotrichaceae bacterium | reverse complement strand
GATATCAGTCGAGACATTGGCACCGTTGTTGATGCCCGAAACCACAAGATCAATCTGATCCTTGAAAAGAACCTCCAGCCCCATGAGCACACAATCGGCCGGTGTTCCCCACAATGCATAGGCTTTCTTCGCATAAGCAACTTCTCTTTCTTCAAAACGGACCAGGCCATGGATCGTCAGATGATGTGAATTGGAAGAGCGTTCGCCTTCCGGTGCTGTGACATAGACATCGCCATATTCAGAAAGTGCCTTGGCCAGTTCTTTTAATCCGATATGATCTATGCCGTCATCATTGGCTATCAGTATATTCATTGTTTATTGACCTCATCTAATATTTCAAACAGCTGCCTTAAATCACTTATCGTATAACCCTTATAGTAATCCGCATGTTTCTCCGGATCAGTCTTCATCCACACACAAGGCATATTGGCATAATAGGCACCTAAGATATCCGAAGAAAAGACATCACCGATCATCAGACACTCTTCGACCTTTACACCGAGCTTATCCGCCACATATTCAAAAATGCGCTTATCAGGCTTATGGATCCCGATATCACCCGACACGATGACTTCATCAAAGTACTTTTCGATATCGACCTTGGAGATCTTGCTGTGCTGAGATTTTGAATCGCCATTGGACAGGATCGCCATTTTATATCTGCCCTGCAGTTTTTCAAGAACTTCTCTGGTTTCTTTTTTCAGATCACAGAATTCAAACATGTGATCATAGTAAAACGGAATGAACACATCGAGAAAATCTTCCGGCAGATCCTTGCCATATTTATTCATGAAAGGTCCCATGCGCATCTTCACCGGGATCGAACCGTTGCAGTCATACATCATCATATCCTGCAGCAGCGCTTCAAACTCGATCTCTGTAAGATCAGGATAAAACTTCCTGAGATAGAAATTGAAGACCTCATAGGCATTTTCCTGACGATTGGATAAAGTACCGTCAAAATCAAATATCAGTGCTCTGATCATTGTTTTCCGCCTTCTGGATTATCTTCTTGCATTTGCGCTCAAATTCCGGTCTTTCCATCATGACCACAGCACCGCAGCCTTCACACTTGATCTTGATGTCGACGCCCATTCTGACGATCTTCCAGTAATGGGACATACGGCACGGGTGATCCTTCTTCATCTGTACGATGTCATATAATCCGTAATTCTCTACCATAATTCCTCACTGTCCAGAATAATCGTGACTGGACCATCATTCAGCAGACTTATCTTCATGTCTGCTCCGAAGATTCCCTCTTCGACTTTAAGATTCAGCTTTCTTAACTGCTCGTTGAAATACCTGTATAATCTTTCTGCTTCAAGCGGTCTGGCCGCATCCGTGAAACTCGGCCGGTTGCCCTTGGAGGCATCCGCATACAGGGTAAACTGCGAGATCGACAGGATATCGCCTTTCACATCAAAGATGCTCAGGTTCATCTTGCCTTCCGCATCTTCAAAAACTCTGAGCTTGGAAAGCTTTTCCGCCATTTTTGCGGCGGTCTTTTCATCATCATGCAAACCAAAACCGACAAGGATCATATAACCCTTGTCGATCTTGCCAGTTATGCTGCCGTCAACTTTACATTCGGCATAAGTAACTCTCTGTACTACTAATCTCATTATTTGGTATTTTTAACTTTGACCCACATCTCTGAAATGGTCTTAAGCACTTCCTCATTGGAGTGGAAGACTTCATCATTCTCATTCATTTCACGCGGGATATAGGCATCATTGCCTTCGTAATCGCCGCCCTCCATCGTGATATCATTCAGAACTTCCGCATTTGAAGAAGTATAGCCGACAAAGACGGCATTTTCAAAAGCTGCGTCATATTCAATGATATAGTTGATGAACTTATAGGCATTCTCAACATTCTTGGCATCTTTATGAATGGTCATGGCATCGACGAAATAGTTGGTGCCTTCTTCTGGCGCATAGAAAGCCATATCTTCATTTTCCGAAATGATCAGGGCAGCATCGCCTGAATAGACAAAGCCCATCGCTTTTTCTCCATAAGTCAGGCCATCGATGATCTCATCGGTAACGAAAGCCGGATCCATGGTCTTCGAGATCTGGGCAAGCCATTCATAGCTGGCCTCCAGTTCAGCCGGATCATCGGTATTCATCGAATAGCCTAAAGATTTTTCAGCCATCATGAAGGCATCTCTGATCGAATCATACATATAGATCATGCCGGCATACTTGGTATTGCGCATGACTTCCCAGCCCTGCGATTCGACATCTTCCGCATCGATCAGATTGGTGTCGTAGCAGATACCTGCATTGCCCCAGAAATAAGGGATCGAATAATCATTGCCCGGATCAAAGTCCATATTCATGACCTGCGGATCGAGTGCTGTGATATTCGGGATCTTGGACTTGTCGAGTTTCTGAATCATCTTTTCATTGATCAGCCTCTCGATCATGTAGTCTGACGGGATCAGGATATCATAGACCGTACCGCCAAGCAGTTTGGTATACATCGATTCATTTGAATCAAAAGTCGTGACATAGACCTTTACGCCATATTCATATTCAAACTGTTCAACAACTTCATCACTCAGGTATTCACCAGGCAAGAAGATGTAGAGTTCACCATTTTCATAGCTGCTTGAAAGACAGCCGCTGAGACTGCCAATCATAAACAGACTGATAAGGATACTAAGCAGCTTCTTCATGTCTCTTTCTCCTTTCCCTGATAAGCGGAACGACATTGGAAATGACCATGATGATCGTGATCGCAGCGACGATCAGTGTTGACAAAGCGTTGACACTTGGATTGATACGTTTAGTCGTTGCATAGACATAAGTCGAGATGTTGTTGACACCCGGACCGGTCGTGAAATAGGAAATGACAAAATCATCAAAGGACATCGTAAAGGCAACCAAAGCACCGGAGATGATGCCTTCCTTGATCTGCGGAATGATGACCTTGTATAAAGCCTGGAAAGGCGTACAGCCTAAGTCCAGAGCGGCTTCGGCCAGGTTATCATCAAGCTGTCTTAATTTAGGCATGATCGAAAGGATCACATAAGGGATACAGAAGATGATATGAGCCAGCAGCAAAGTTCCAAAACCGGTTGGCACATTGATCGTCGAGAACAGCAGCATCAGTCCGATCGCTGTGACGATATCCGGATTCAGCATCGGCAGATTGTTTACCTGCGTGACAAGCTGTCTGATCAGTTTTGAAGACTTGCTTAAACCGATCGCCACGATCGTTCCGGCAACCGTAGAGACAGCTGTCGCAATGACCGCAATGATTGTTGAATAATAGATCGATTCCATCATTGAACGCGTCTTGAACATCTTCTCGTACCAGCGCAAAGAAAAGCCGGTGAAATTGGTCAGAGAACGCGAAGCATTGAAGGAGAAGAACACGACATAGATGATCGGCAGATAGAAGAAAGCCATGATCAGAATCAGATAGATCGTATGAAAAGTCTTATTCTTTTTCATCAGATAGCCTCCTTATCATAATCGAACTTCTTGGTGAAATACATCGAGATCAGGATGACTAAAGCCATGATCAGTGAGATCGCCGAACCGAAGTTCCAGTCACCGGTCGTGACGAAGTAGTTTTCGATCAGATTACCGACTAAGACATAAGATCCGCCGCCGAGCAGCTTCGGAATGAAGAAGCTGGATACGGCTGGCAAAAAGACCAGGGTGATTCCGGAAATGATGCCCGGAACACTGAGCGGCAAGGTGACCTTCAGGAAAGCCGTCCTGTCATCACAGCCCAGGTCATGAGCAGCGGATACCAAAGACGGATCCATCTTGGATAAAGATGTATAGATCTGCAAGATCATATACGGCAAAAAGTTATAGACCATGCCGATATAGACCTTTACTTCCGGAGAAAACGGAGCCTTCAGCAGGATACCGCGCCAGGCATAGGTTCTCACCAGCATGTTTATCAGCTGCGGCAAGGTGACCATCAGGACCATCGCAGATTGGGAATCCGGTTTCATCTGTGCGATGAAATAAGCAGCCGGATAACCGATCAGAATACAGATAATTGTTGTAACAAAAGCCAGTTTAAGGCTTCGGCCCAGAACTTCCAAGAAAATAGGATCAGAGAAGAATCGGGTGAAATTGCGGATCGTGAATACTACAGGTATCACGTCATTACCCTGATCAGTAAAGGCATAGAATACGATTATCAGCATCGGCAGGACAATCAGTAAGCCAGCCCAGACCAGATAAGGATATACCAGTCTTCTAAAGCTCTTCATTATCCGATACTCTTTTCCATTACATGAATATCATCCGGATCGAAGTCCAGCGCTACAAAGCTGCCTTCTTCCTGATGTTCAGTGGTATGAATCTTATAGGTACGGCCTTCGGTAACGAAAGTCACATCATAAACACCTTCGGAAATATCCATCGGATCGAAATCGAAACGGGTATCATCGATATCGATCTCGTTTTCAGTTTCCAGATCCCAGGCATAAGCATCAGCCCAGGTCTTGAGGTCGACCGAAATAGCCATGGACTCTTTGATTTCATCGATCGTCTTGTAGACATCGAAAGCCTGAATACCGATCTTTTCTTCCTTATCTTCAACGACCTTCGGCAGGACGACATCGACATTGACATCGACGCTGGTACCAGCTTCCGTCTTAAAGGTGATGGTATACTTTCCCGCCTCCGGCTTGATGTTATGCGTGACATGAGCGATGGAAATATCTTCTTCGCTGTCCGCCTTCCAGGCCTGAGCGTTGGCACGCAGGATCAGATCCTGATCAGTTATTGTGCTGACGTCTTCAATATCCATGGAGAAGTCTGAAGCCGACATCTTTTCATTGGCAGCTTCGTTAAAGATATCCTGATTGCCCAGAACGTGCAGCTTGACTGTCTTGGCTGCACCGCGCTTGGTTTCGACGATAACTTCATAATGCACACCCTTGAAGAGCACGGAAATGACCTGGCCATTGATCTTGCCCTTGCCTTTTTTGGTGATCCTGATATCTTCCGGACGGATGACGACATCGACCGGTTCATTTGCCTTGAAACCGAAATCAACGCATTCAAAATTCTTGTCATCAAAGAAGACCTGGTAGTCTTTCTTCATGATGCCATCGACGATATTTGACTGACCGATAAAGTTCGCTACATAGCGGTTTGCCGGTTCATTGTATATTTCTGTTGGGGTACCGATCTGTTCAATAGCACCGTCTTTCATGACCACGATCTTGTCAGACATCGTTAAAGCCTCTTCCTGATCATGGGTTACAAAGATAAAGGTGATACCGACTTCTTCCTGAATGCGCTTGAGTTCCTGCTGCATCTCCTTGCGCAGCTTGGCATCAAGAGCACTCAAAGGTTCATCCAGCAGCAGAACATCAGGTTCATTGACCAGTGCACGGGCGATCGCCACACGCTGCTGCTGACCACCGGAAAGCTGGTTGACATCTCTTTTCTGATAGCCGCCAAGGCCTACCAGTTCCAGCATTCTGTTGACCTTCGGTTCGATCAGGTCATTGGACATCTTCTTGATCCTTAAACCAAAAGCCACATTCTCATAAACGTTCAGATGCGGGAATAGCGCATACTTCTGAAACACCGTATTGATTGGCCGCTTATATGCCGGCACATTCGAGATCTCTTCGCCGTTGAAGATCACAGAGCCCTCATCCTGTTCCAAGAAACCGCCCAGGATCCTAAGCAGTGTCGTCTTGCCGCAGCCTGAAGGTCCTAAAAGAGTCACAAACTCGTTTTCATAGATATCAAGATTGATTCCCTTTAGAACCATCTGACCATCGAAATTCTTGACAATATTCCTGAATTCAATCAGTTTTTCCATAGTCAACGTCCCCCTTTAAATAAAATAATTATACGTTATTTCCCCGCTTAATCCACAAATCTTTTTCCCATCGGCAAAACAATAAAGAAAAGAAGACCGTCACGATCTTCTTATTTTCATATTTTGACAGTCAATAATCTAGAAATGATTCCCGCATTTTGGACAGAAATCAAAATCCTCATCAGTCATATATCCGCAATGCGCACATTTCTTAAAAGCCCTGTTATGGCCTCTTATCAGTGTGAGATCACCACTCTGGATCTCGACCCGTTCATGATTATAAATCGCCTTGCCCGCTTCTTCCGCTAGCTCATACAGGCTTGAACAGCAGCTGGTCTCAACATAATAATGACGATCCCACTTGAATAAAGGGATGAAGAAAAAACTGAACACCATATAAGTCATGAAAACCCGATAGCGTCCATAGCTGCCGCAGCTGTCACAGATCATCATCTGATCGTGTTCAAGCTCTTCACTGTTTTGATTTATGCCTATCAGAAAAAACATGTCAGACCTGCAAAAAAGGAGGATTTCTCCTCCCTGACTTTATGCCTTAAGCGCGTCGTCAATGAACTTCTTGACCCCGTTCTGGTCCTGATAACCGCCGGTCTTGGCCAGTACTTCATTATCCTTGAACATATAGACTGTCGGAATGGACATGATGCCATAGCGTTCAGCCAGATCCATATTATCATCGATATTGACCTTGACGAATTCGACATCCGGATAAAGTGCTGATACTTCTTCAAGCACGGGAGCCAGCATCTTGCATGGACCGCACCAGTCAGCGAAGAAATCTACTAATGTTACGCCGTTTTTGATTGTTTCTTCAAACTCGGCAGCGTTGATAATTTTCATAAATATAACCCTCCGCCTATATTATCTAATGAGCTCTGTTAATTTGAAAGGAAAATGCTCCTAGAGCAAAGAAGCGGCTGCTTCATCAACAATGATCGTGACATTGTCGTG
The DNA here is from genome assembly GCA_902803055.1 of uncultured Erysipelotrichaceae bacterium. Lineage (GTDB taxonomy): Bacteria > Bacillota_I > Bacilli_A > Erysipelotrichales > Erysipelotrichaceae > Colivicinus. The sequence goes on along the minus strand of CADCOR010000177.1, from coordinate 15,400 downwards.
CTTCTGTAAGATCGAAGCCGGGCAAGCCTCATCAACCGGACCATTGATCATATCCTTGACTGCCTGAGCCTTATTGGCACCTGTAGCGATCAGAAGGATATTCTTGGCTTTCATGATCGTACCGATGCCCTGAGTAACAGCCTGCGTCGGAACTTTAGAGATATCATTGTCAAAGAAACGGCAGTTGTCTTTGATCGTTGATTCCGCGAGATCTGTGACATGAGTCGGCGAATCAAAAGCTGTACCCGGTTCGTTGAAGGCGATATGGCCATCTGAACCGATACCTAACAGCTGGATATCGACCGGATCCTTGGCGATCATCGCATCATAGGCTGCAGCCTGAGCTTCAAGATCCTCACCTAAGCCTGAAGGGACATGAGTGTTTTCTTCCGGGATATCGATGTGATCAAACAGATTGCGATGCATGAAAGCATAGTAGCTCTCCGGATGACTGATCGGCAGACCGACATATTCATCAAGATTGAAAGTCTTGATTTCCTTATAGCTTGTACCGTTTTCTTCATGATCCTTCACCATGCGCTGATAAAGACCTATAGGTGTTGAACCGGTAGCCAGGCCTAAGACCTTGCCTGGTTTAATGAAATCTTTCATCACTTCAAACGCCTTGTCTGAAGCTTCTTCATAATCTTTGACTTTAATGACATTGAACATAATTATTTACCTCGTAATTCTTATTATATCCCATTTAAATGATCGCAAAGGAGTAGCCTATCTCATAAAGCTCTCCTGGTTTCAGACAGACGTTTTCCTTCATCTGCTCAAAAGGCAAAGACTCATCCATCAGATTGAGATTGTTTACCCACGGTTCCAGGCAGACAAACGGTGCCATCGGTGTCCACAGGGCAAAGAGCTTATATTTATCATCGGTATACATCACGACCTTGTTTTCCCCATCACTCAAAGTAAAGACATGGCTCTTGGGATCTTTGATGATATAGGTCGGATATTTCTCAAAAAGTTCATAGGACAGCTCAAGACGGCAGCCTTCCACATCTTCCTTTTCAAACTCCACCCAGTAATCAGCAAATTCTTTGTCTTTTACTAATGGACAGTCGAAAGCGGGATGCTGTCCAAAACCGAAATAGAGATCATCCTCATCATTATTCTTTATCGTGTAATCGATATAGATCCGATTATCTTTCAGCGTATATCTTACCAGCATTTCAAAGTGATAAGGATACTCTTTAAGAGTCTGCTCATTATCCTTTAAAGAAAACAGCAGATAATCATCGCCCTGTTCCACAAAAGCAAATTCACTCTTGCGGCAGAAGCCGTGATTGTTGACCTTATAGTCTTTGCCTTTGAAATTCAGGATCTTGTTTTTTGGTGAACTGACATGCGGAAAAAGAGTCGGATTTCTTCCGGACCAGTACTTTGGATCACCATTCCACATGTATTCGATATCTTTATCCTTGCGGCGGAAAGAAGCGATCTCACAGTTTCTCGTATCGACACTGATGATCGCTGTACTATTTTCCAGTGTATAGATCATGCAACAAAAAATAGTGAATTACTTCACTATTTCTCCCATTGCACTGCCCTTGATGCCGGCGGCATTGCCTTCATCAGTATCGATATGCATAGCCAGCGCAAAATCATCTCTGACTCTGACAACGGTATCACCGAAGACTAATGATCTGTCTTCTGTCTCAACTTTGACATTGACGATCTGGCCGTTTTCAACGCCGTATTTTTCCGCATCAGCCGGAGTCATATGAATATGTCTCTTGGCAGCGATAACGCCTTTTTCCAGTTCAACTTCACCGCATGGTCCAACGACCTTGATGCCGTTTGTGCCCTCGATAAAGCCTGATTCTCTGATGATAGCTTCAACGCCTAAGGTTCTTGCATCAGTCAAAGATAATTCGACCTGGCCTTCTTTTCTTTCCGGACCGAGGATCGAAACCTTGAGTTCGCCTCTAGGACCGACAAGTGTCAGCTTTTCTTCGCAGACAAACTGGCCTGGCTGCGAAAGAGCCTTCTTTGGAGTGAGCTCATGTCCTTCACCATAAAGGATCGCAAGCTGTTCTTTAGTTACATGAATGTGACGCGCAGAAACTTCAACGATAAATTTTTCCATATATAATTTTCTCCATTTTTCTTCATTAATATTATACTTCAAAAACTATCTTCTTAAGGCCTGTTTTGCGGCTTTATCCATCGATTTTTTCTTATCAGATTCTCTTTTATCGTAAAGCGTCTTGCCTTTGGCTAAAGCGATCTCTGCTTTGACTCTGCCATCCTTGAAATAAAGCTTCAAAGGAATACAGGTATAGCCCTGCATTTTGCATTTGGAAAAAAGCTTGGCGATTTCTCTTTTGTGAAGCAGCAGCTTTCGGTCTCTGGTCTCCTCGTGATTGTTGTAGGTCGCTTCCTTGTAGATCGCTATATGCATATCCTTGAGAAAAGCTTCCCCACGCACAAAGGACACATAAGCTTCCTTAAGTGAGACCTTGCCTGCTCTGATCGATTTGATCTCCGAACCGGTAAGTACCATACCGGCTTCATATCTGTCTTCGATCAGATAGTCATGATAGGCTTTTTTGTTTACCGCAATATCTTTCATAAATTCCTTCAAAAAATAGCGAAATATGCTCGCTATTTTTTATTCTGTGATTCTGATAATGATAACTAACAGGAAGAAGATGATACCCAAAACCATGGTGGCAATGGAAATGACCTTCTCCGGTCCTCTCTCTTTGACGTTCTGGAACAGTCCGAGATCGGAATTACCAGTGAATGCGGATAACGCATCAGATTTTCCGCCCTGCAGCAATGAAATAAGAATCAGCAATACAGAAACGATCAATAATAATACTCTCATCTTGCACCTCTTAATAATCAGCTCGCGACAGATCAACGTAATTGATATCTGTCGGAGTCTCTCTACCGAATAAGATGATCAGCACGGTTGCGACCTGCGTCTGATCATTCATCGCATCGACCTTGCCTTCCATACCGGAGAACGGACCGGAAAGGATCTTGACGGAATCACCGACCTGGAAGTCGACTTCAACATTCTTGTCAGACTGGCCGATTCTTCTTAAGATCTTATCGATCTCTTCCTGCTTGACCGGGAAAGGTTTGGCACCGCCGCCTGATGAACCGATAAATCCGGTAACACCCGGGGTATTACGCACAACATACCAGGCTTCATCTGTCATGATCATTTCTACAAACAGATAGCCCGGGAAGATATTCTTGACTACTTCCTTGGATTTTTCATTCTTGACTTCGATCTGGGTCTCTTCAGCTACGACAACGCGATAGAGATTGTCGGCGATACCCATGGTCTCCATACGTTTTTCCAGATTATCCTTTACTCTGTTTTCGTGTCCGGCATAGGTGTTGACCACATACCATTCTTTCTTGTTCTGAGTTTCTGTCATCTTAGAGTACTCCTACAGCATTAAGGAATGCGGAAATGACAACCAGACAGATCGCGAAAAAGATAACAAAGAATCCTGTAAAGATGATGACCTGAACGGAATTAGCAAACAGATCTTCCTTCTTCGGCCAACGGATCTTGGAAATTTCCTTCCAGATGGCACTTAAATTGAACCACTTCATAATTTCCTCCTATTTTGTCTCCTTATGCAAAGTATGTTTATTGCATGTCGGACAATATTTTTTCAATTCAATACGCTTCGCAGAGTTACGGTTTGCCTCAGTCGTATAGTTCCTGGAAAGGCAGACACTGCAAGTCAGAATAACCTTTTTTTTATCTTTCATAAGTCCTCCTCAAGGTAAATAAAAAGTTATCCCTTTGATAACCACTTTTAGGTTAACCGAAAGAGGATAAGAAGTCAACAGAAAAACATCACAAAATGTCCGAATTTCAATAAAACCGGATATCATCTGATACCCGGCATGTTTTATTCATTTTCACTGATATAGTTGCGCAAAGCCGCATAGAGACGCTCAGGTTCGATCGGCTTGGACAGATGGGCATTCATGCCTGCTTCCAAAGACTGTCTGACATCTTCATCAAAGACATTGGCTGTCATCGCAATGATCGGAATGAAAGCAGCATCTTTTCTGCTTAAAGCTCTGATGCGTTTAGTAGCTTCCAGGCCATCCATGATCGGCATCCTGACATCCATCAGGATCGCATCATAATAGTTTTCCGGATTTCCATTAAACATTGCGATCGCTTCTTCGCCATTGGCAGCTCTTTCGCATTCCATATCTTCCAGCATCAGCAGATCTTCCAGGATCTCGGCATTCTGATCGACATCTTCCGCCATCAGGATGCGTTTGCCAGCCAGACTGTATTCACTGCCCGCATCAAGTTCGGATAAAGCTCCATCATCTTTCTTCACATTGATAATAGAACTGATCTGCTTATAGAGGTTCTCGGCAAATAAAGGTTTGGCCATGATCGCATCAACGCCTTCACTTTGCACATCATCTTCTATGATGTCCCAGTTGTAGCCCGTCAGCATGATGATCTTAAGCTTATCAGGATCGATCTTTCTTGCTTCCTTGACAAGTTCAAGGCCATTCATGGCTGGCATCTTGTAGTCGGTCAGAAGAAGTTCATACGGATGATCATTGGCGGCATCCTTGAGCAGCTTCAGGGCTTTTTCAGGATCTTCGCAGCCCTTCGCATCAATGCCCAATGATTTAAGAACGATCAGTCCATGTTCAAGGGCGATCGGATCATCATCAACAACCATCGTGCGGATATTTTCAGGAAGCAATGTCTCCACTTCTGAATGAAGGCTCTTGTCGCAGTTCTCCAATCTTACCGTTACAACAAAAGTCGAACCGACACCTTTCTCACTTTGAACGTCGATATTGCCATCCATCATCTCAACAAAGTTCTTGGTGATGGCCATACCCAGTCCGCTGCCGCCATAGTGGTTTGCAGCAGTGGCGTTTTCCTGCGAGAAAGCCTCAAAGATCTTCGGAATGAAATCCTTATCCATACCGATACCGGTATCGCTCATCGTGAAACGCAGGGTACTGATTCCTTCTGCCTCCGCAAGTTCTTCAACATTCAGGATTACGGAACCCGGCGCATTGGTGAACTTCACCGAATTGCCTAAGATATTGATCAGGACCTGTTTGAGTTTCATATCATCGCCGATGTAGTAATCATGGACATGACCCTTGATATTGCAGTCATAGTGAAGACCCTTGTCCTGACATTGGCCATTGATCATGATATTGATCTGATCCAGGAATTCCCTGAAAGAGAATTCCTCGTTTTTAAGCACCATTCTCCCTGATTCGATCCGCGACATATCAAGAATGTCATTGATCAGACCAAGCAGATGTCTGGCACTTGAACCGATCTTTTCAAGCTGTTCTCTGGTCTTGGCGGACAGATCGGGATTTCTTAAGGCGATATTATCTAAACCGATGATCGCATTCATCGGGGTTCTGATCTCATGAGACATATTGGACAGGAAAGAAGTCTTGGCCTTGCTGGACTCTTCAGCGAGAGCTTTGGCGATCTCGATTTCCTGCTGGCGTTTCTGCATCAGGCCATAGATATCAAACAGAATCGCTAAAGCGACAATGATGATGCTCATCTGCACCAATGAACTTCTGCCGATCGCAGATCTGGCGATCTCCGAGATGTCACCGCCATTATTGAGCAGCAGTTTTTCAATATCGGCTGAAGCTTTCTGATACATCCACACCGTAGAGGCAAACATGACTAGAGACAGTAAGACGATCCAGGCTATGGTCGAGCGGCCAAGGCGATATTCGCTGTCTTTCTGCAGAAGATTTCTGAAGACCGCAAAACCTAAAATGCCCCAGACGGCTAAGATCAGATATGATTCTTTTGAAAGCGTCGTGATGCCTAAGATATTCGGGACCAGGAATTCGATCGCAAACATCAAGGAAGCGATGATGCCTAAGATCGCCGCCGTCATATGGAAGCGGTCCTTTTCTTTTCTGGCGATCTTCAAAGCAGACGCGGAAGTAAAGGCATAGGTGATCGTCGCACCGATCGTCGTGACATCAACGATCCAGCTGATCGCTGTACGTCCGAAAAACGGCAGGATGATCGAGAAGCCAAGGATCGCAAAGATCGCATTTCGCGGCACATCATTTTCATCAAGCTCACCAGCCCACTTTGGAAGCATCTTGTCTCTGGCCAGTACACTCATCAGCCGGCTTAAAGCGATGTAGTTGCCAATCAGGCCGGTCAATATCGCGCACAATGATGCCACACCCAGAATAGTCTGGCCAGTGACACCCATGGCTTTATCTATCGCATAAAAGGCCGGCTGAGAGGCCAGTCCTTCATATTTGCCAAGACTGAAGATATATTCGCTCCAGTTTCCGGCATCTTCAGGGAAGCTGCTGGAAGCGATCAGAGAAAGCGATACATAGGCAAGTGTTGCCGAAATGATCGCTATGACAAAAATACTGATACTCTTCTTTAAGGAAAACTTTACTTCGTGGCTGGAATGACAGATCGATTCAAAGCCGACAAAAGCCCAAGGCGTCAAAGAAAAGATCGTGAAGACGCCATAGAAAGCACTCCTATCAGGTGCGTAGTAGGGCTTGAAATCGCTTAAGGAAGTCACGTTTCTTCCAAAAACGGCCGCCAGGCATATAAGTACGCCGCCAAGCAGGATAACTGCCGCAATGATCTGAGTCCACTCGGCATTTTTGCGTCTGAGACAGACCAAGGCAGCTAAAACCAATGAAAAGATCGCCAGAAGGATCTCCCCCATATAACAGTGGAATCCGGCAATGACATAGTCAAAGCCAAACTGAAAGCTATTGCCTAAAAGCGTGCGGACGATCAGCGGCAAGGCTGTCGCATTGGCCCAGATGATCGCCACATAAGTCAAGATCAGGAACCAGGCATTGAGGAAACCATGGTCATAGCCAAAGCAACGCACCGTATAGGTATAGGAACCGCCGCCATCCGGGTAGATATTCATCAGGTAGTGATAGCAGATACCCAGGATAAACATGACAAGCGCACCGGCAATCATGCCTAGAGCAGTGCCAAGCGGTCCCGCCAAAGGCAGAAAAGTCGTCCCCGGCATAACAAAACAACCCCAGCCGACCGAACAGCCAAAGGCCAAAGCCCAGGCTCCCAGTTCACTCAGATATGGTTTACTGCTTTTACTTTCAGTACGCGGATCAATCTGACTCATGATAATCAATCACCTTAACTAATTCTGTGATGCTGCGTATTCTCTGATTCCTTCGATCGTACGGTTATACATAGCTTCGATCTCATCGATCTTAGCTCTAACTTCATCATCGCTCATCTTCCTTACAGCACCATCTCTGAACTCTTCGGTCAGATCGGAAGCCATTCTGGAAAGAGTCACCAGACCAAGATTGGCGCATACGCCCTTGATCGCATGACCGGCTTCAAAGACCGCCGTTTTATCCAGACTTTCTCTAGCCTTAAACAGTTTTTCAAAAAGCGAATTATCCGCCAGCCTGCGGATGTGCTTGTCGATCAGTTTATCGATCCTCAAGACCCGCTTAGCCTGTTCATAATCGCCGCCAATAACTTTATATAATTCTTCAACAGTCATACTCATTTCCTTTCTGCAAAGATTTTTATCGTATTTTATTAATTCTTCGGCCATTTATGGTCTAAAGAAATAATAACTCCGCCTCAGCTTATAATCCACTTCTTTTCGTTTTCGCTGTTAATCTTTTGCTTTCTTCTTGTCATAAAGACCTATCAGGCGCTTTAAAGTTTCATATAAGGCGTCAGTATCAGCCGGTTTAGCCAGATGGGCATTCATACCAGCTTTCAGAGAATTCTCGATATCTTCCCTGAACGCATTAGCCGTCAAGGCAATGATCGGTATATCCTTTGTATCTTTTCTATCCATTTCCCTGATCTTGCGCGCAGCTTCTAAACCATCCATTACCGGCATGCGCAGATCCATCAGGATTGCATCGTAGTAATACTCATCAGAAGCTCTGACCATCTCGACAGCTTTTAAGCCATCTTCAGCTCTTTCACTGATCGCTCCTTCAAGTTCGAGCAGATCAGATACGATCTCGGCATTTTCATCGATATCATCAACGACAAGGATCTTTCTGTTTTCCAGGCTTATGTCATCGAAGTTTTGAAGCTCTTCCTGGTTCTCACTTAACCTGAGTCTCAGACAGACGGTAAAAGTCGAACCGACATCCTTCCTGCTGGAAACTCTGATCTCACCGCCGAGTTTCTTGACCATCTCATTAGTCATAGCTAAAGAAATGCCGCTGCCGCCATAACGGCTGGTGGAACTGGAATCTTCCTGTGAGAATAAAGAGAAAAGCTTGGGCAGAAAATCCTGCGACATCCCGATACCGGTATCCTTGATCATGAATTCAAAATCATACAGCGGTCCATCATTGCCTACATCGTAGACACTGAAATCGACCTGACCTGGGGCATCCGTATATTTGACTGCGTTCTCAAGGATGGAGATCAGTATCTGTCTTAACAGTGAACTGTCCCCGATATAGATCCGGCTGGCACTTGGGGCAAACTTAGGTACAAAACGCAGACCTTTCTGTTCACACAAGGTTCCGCTGATCGTTTCCAGCTGCTTAAGCAGATCACCCAAAGAGAAAGCTTCATTCTTGATCGGCAGTTCATTGTTTTCCAGCTGATTCATTTCCAGGATGTTGTTGATCAGCCCAAGCATGTGATCAGCACTGTGTCCGATCTTTTCCAGATGATCTTTAGTCGTATCAGAGATGCCGGGTTCACTTAAAGCGATCTTATCCAGGCCGATGATCACATTCATCGGCGTGCGCATCTCATGGCTCACGGAAGCTAACAGCTCCGTCTTGGCGCGGTTGGCCTTTTCCGCCGCCAGCAGTTCAGCTTCATACTGCTGTGATTTCATCAGCAAGGCTGTGATCCGATCGATCAGTTTATACATGACAAAAACAAAGACGGAGCCGAAAAACAGGATACCGGCCACCATCAGATCAGGTTTGCCGAAGAAACCGACAAACAGATAGCCAAGCAGGAAAAAGACCAGCAGAACGATCGGAATATAAAGAATATGATAATGTTCACTCCAGCTCTGCTTATTGCGCATCTTGCGGGCATAACTGATAAAACTGCCGATATTGATCACCATCAGCGCTGCCCCGAGATAAATCATTAAATCGATTAATATATTGATCATATATTTATAATGCTGATACATTCATTGTAGCACCTCTTGCTGTTAAAAATGACACTCAAGGTGTCATTTGCGGCGTTTGAAGACGCTTAGCTCATCGGGATCATAACCGATGCTCAGATAGTTTTCATTGATCAGGATCGGCCTTTTCAGCAGTGAGCGATTGTTCATGATGTAGCTGATCAGTTCGCTCAGATGCATATCATCGATCTTAAGATCACTGTCCTTCACCAAATGAGAGCGCCGCGAGATGATATCATCAGTCCCGTTGCTGCTCCTTTTGAACAGATAAGCGATCTCATCTCTTTTAAGCTTGCGCGAAAAGATGCTTTTCTCGATATAGGGCAAGGCATTATCATCGAGAAATTTGCGTGCTTTGTTGCAGCAACGGCAGCCGGGAGAAGTATAGAGGATAATCATCAGATCTCCTCCCTTTCCATATCTCTTCTTAAATGTTTTCTTAACACCTGAATGCGATTGTCGACTCTTTTCGCATTGATGTTGAGCTGCTCGGCGATCTGCTGATAAGTCAGATCCTTTTTGCGCAGTTCAATGATCTTGAGATCTTCCGCAGAGAGCTTGCGCAGAAACTTCTGCAGTCTGTCCCGGTATTCCTGTTCGCGATGATATTTAAGGGGATTGTCTTCGACGATACTTTCGAATTTCATCTTCCTCACGACATCAAGCGAATAGGCCTCTTCCGAATAGCGGCGGTCATATTCCCTGATCTGTTTGACAATCGCGCTTTTGATGCACAGATAGGCATAGGTCGAGAATTTGACATTCTTTTCTCTCTCAAAAGAAAAGACGGAATTGTAAAGAGCGAGTGAAGCTTCCTGATAGAGATCATGCGGGTCGATGGCATAATCTCCATTTTCCAGGTTGTAGGAATTGATCAGCTTATAGATCATCTTGTGATGCTGGGAAAGCAGGAAATCAAAAGCCTCCTTATCTCCCCTTCTGATCTTTTCCAGAATAAAACTTATATTCTTCATAAGCTGATTATGGAACAGAAAAAGAGGCCGTGCCTCTCAAAAGTGTCTCAATTAATTTCAGCCTTTTTCCACAATTGTGGATTATTGCCTGCGCTTGGAAATGATGTTATAGATCAGGATACCGGCTGCCACGGAAGCATTCAGAGAGGTGATATGGCCATTCATCGGCAGTCTGACGATGAAGTCGCATTCTTCTCTGACAAGTCTTGACATGCCTTTGCCTTCCGAACCAATGATCAGGATCGTGTTCATATCATAATCAAGTTCATCATACATCTGCTTGGCCAAGCCATCAGAACCAACGACCCAATAACCCTTCTTCTTGAGCTCCTTCAAGGTGTTCACGAGATTGGTCACCTCCGCGACCTTGACGTATTCCAAAGCTCCGCACGCCACCTTGGCCACCGTATCATTGACCTTGACGGAATTATGACTCTTATAGATCACGCCGTCGGCACCGGCACATTCGGCCGTCCTGATGATCGCCCCGAGGTTATGCACATCCTCCAGGCCATCTAAGACAATGATCAGACCGTTTTTATCTCTGATCATTTCCTCAACTGTGCTGAGCTTATATTCCTTAACTTCCCCGACAAAACCCTGATGATTGCCTGAAGCTGCCAGTTTATCAAGATATCTTCTTTCACAGATCTGATAAGGTATATTTTTGCCTTTTATCTCTTTATCATTCAGGACATAGGCTTTGAGAATTCTGCCCTGCTTCAAAGCCTCAAAGAAAGAATTGCGGCCATATACATAACTACTCATTTTCGATCCCTCCTTTAAAGACTTCCTTGAAGAATTCTTCCAGACGTTTCTGATCACTCAGATAAAGATAACCGCAGACCGCCTCAAGTCCCGAAGCACTCTCATATGTAAGACGATCAGAACTCTTGGGAATATGGGAGATGTGATTGCGTCCCCTTTTATAGATTTCCAGTTCCTGTTCTGTAAAAAAGCCTTCATTATTCAGCCTTTCAAAAACCCGGCGCTGACCTTCAGCGGAATTATAGCCGTTGCATAAATGCTGCAGAGTCTTGGAAGACTGATAGCCGTTTTCGATAAAAAACTGACGCACTCTTAAAGTAAAGACCGCATCACCGATAAAACTGAAAGAATTAGCCGAATATTCTCTGATATCCATTACAGGATGCCCTTTTCGATCAGGATATTGCGATACCTGTCAGCGGTCTCAAAGTCCTTTTCCTTTTTAGCTTCATTCCACTTGTTATAAATCTCGAGGTCTTCTTCGCTTAAAACAACTTTATCCACAAAGATGCCCAGGATCTCCAGCATCTTTTCAATCGCGTTGTATTGTGCTGAGACCTGTTTCCAGTCGATATCCTTGGTTCTTAAAGCCTGGTTCAGTAATTTCACTGTATCAAAGATGACCATATAGGCATTAGGAGTGTTGAGATCATCTGCCATCTGTTCAAGGAATTCGTGATATTTTTCCTCATTGAAATCATCACTCAATGCAATTCCTTCGATCTGACTTTTGACTTCGACCTGTTTCAAAGCGGTCGTGACTCTGTTTAGTTCCGTAGTTGCCGCATTGAAAGTCTCATCATCATAGATCAAAGAATCACGATACTTGCCCGATAATAAGAACCATCTGACAAGGTTTGCCCCATACTTGGCGATGACATCCTTGGCCCATTGAGTATTGCCTAAAGACTTGGACATCTTGCCGCCCTTGGTCTCCAGCATGCCGTTATGGATCCAGTAGTTGGCCAGATGATGGTGGTTGGCACATTCTGACTGTGCCATCTCGTTTTCGTGATGCGGGAACTTCAGATCCTTGCCGCCGCCATGGATATCGATCAGGCCCGAAGCAAATTCCTTGCCGATCATGACCACGCATTCCGTATGCCAGCCGGGTCTGCCTTCGCCCCATGGTGAATCCCACTTGATCCCTTTTTCTGTTTTCTTCCATAACGCAAAATCCTGCGGATTCTTCTTGAGATCATTGGTCTCAACTCTGGCACCCGCATTGAGGTCTTCCAGTTTCTGATGAGACAGCTCACCATATTTAGGATCAGACTCGACTGAGAAATAGACATCGCCATCTACGACATAGGCATTGCCGCTTTTGACCAGCTTGTCGATGAATTCGATGATCTCATCCATCGTCTCAGTAACGCGCGGAGTGACATCGATCGGAATGATATTCAGAGAATCACGCACATCATTGTAAGCTTTGATATAGCGCTCAGCGATCTCTTTTTCAGAGACACCTTCCTCCAGTGCCTTATTGATGATCTTGTCATCGACATCTGTAAAGTTGGAGACAAACTTGACTTTATAGCCCAGCGCCTCAAAAGTCCTTCTTAAGGTATCAAAAACCACGATCGGACGGGCATTGCCGATATGCGCATGATTGTAGACGGTCGGTCCGCAGACATACATGCTGACTTCATTCTCTCTGATTGGAACAAATTCTTCTGTTTTCAAAGTATAGCTGTTATACAGTCTCATTTCTCTATTTCCTCCTCAAGATAAAACTGATAAATACTATCCGACAGTTTTATCCACTTTTTCATATCTTTTGTCGACAGACAGTAATCAGGCTTGATCTCGCCTCTTCTGATCAGTTCGATGATCTCTTCATCCGAGAACTTGCCTTCAAAACCCTTTATCCGCCAGATCTTACTCTTTTTCATCATCCATTATCCTGCAATAAGTATATTCTATCTCACTGTTAAGCAGTTCGCTTCGGCTCAGGGTCTTGCCATCAAGACTGCTTGAAGAAACAGTCCTGACATCACCGCCGCAGATATCATCCTCGGCTCCCTCAACAGCTTTGATCTTTTCTTCACTCACCCCTAAAGAAAGCAGATAATTCACAAACTCCTCTTCCGGCATGTTTTCGCCTTCCTTAAAGGTGTAGGTCTCTTCCGGCTTTTCATAAGTGAAAGACAGAGTATAAGGATCAGAATCGGTATAGTTGCCTTCACCAATCGAAACGATACTCAAAGTATAGTTCTTGCCCTCAGTCATATTATCGGTCTCAAAAGTGACGATCTCTTCTTTTTCAATGCGTCTTGAGACACCAATGCCCACATCGATACTGACCAGATAGCCTGAAGCATTTGAAACACCCTTGAACTGCACGGAGATCGAATTCTTATCGATCGTGTATGAGACATCACTGACCATATCCAGACGCTGTTTGACCAGCTGTTCCTTCTTGAACTGACCGTATGAATTATTGCCGACGCCATAGATCTTCACGCCATCAAAACCGATCAGATAATCAGAAGCGCCATCGATCGCGATGATATTTGACCACTTTTCGACTTCGTTTCGTATTTCATCATTATCGATCTCAATATGGACTTTGCCATAGCGGTCAAGACCGGCTACATAGCTGTCACCGCAGGCCACATCCACGATATCATCCCAGGATTCCGCCTCCAGATAGTTAAGTGAATTGTTGGAATAGACATCGATCGTATGATCATTATTCAGGATCGCCAGAATGACATCTGAAGAAGCGACATCTCTGATGTTGTAGTAATTCTTGAGTGAGCTTGAACCGATGAAAGAACCGCAATACTGAAGTACACCGTCTCTGTCCATCACGATCGAACCGGTCGCTGTGGCAAAGACCTTGGCAATATTGTTCACACCTGCCAGATCGCAAGCTCCATATTCATCTTCCCCGACGCATCTCACCCGGCCATTGGAATCTACACCGATGATATGGGCATTGCCGCAGGCCACATCCACGATATTCTTCCAGTCTTCGATCTCCTTGGCATACTTGGCGATCAGACCAGCTGAACTTAAAGTCCCATCATCATTGAGAATGATCGTAAAGCCTTCACCCTCACATACCTTGATCGCACCGCTGGAAGTCAGATTGGAAAGTTCACCATTCGCATTGGAACCGGAACCATTGACCCCGGAATAGTCATCAATATAAATGACTGTCGTCTGGGAAACGGAAAGCCGGTTGATATTATCCTTAACCAGCGTATAAGGTCTGGCCGTATTCTTTAAGACGATCGACATGATGATGATCGTTACGACCAAAAAAGCGATGATCAGAGAAGCGACCTTGTTGTGTTCATAGAAATCTCTGAACTTATCCGCAAAAGTCTCCTCCCTGGTGAAGTAATCGATATTGATCTCATCGGTATTGGCCTTATTGACATCGTAGAGCTTCACTTCATCAGAGTTGCGGAACACCTCGGTCATCTCAATGTGATACAGCGAAGAAAGCTTCTTCATCTGATCATAGTTGATCATCTTTGAACCGTTCTCAAAATTCATGTATTCCAGCGTATCCACACCTAAAACATCCGCCAGATATGATTGCGAATAGTTGTAGTGTTTACGCAGCTTGGAAAGTTTGCTGGGAAGATAATTCACACTAACATTCTAACATTGCCATCGGCGATGAAAAAAGCATAAAATAAGGATAAATATATAAAGGGGGATAATCAGTTTATGGCAGAAAGAAAAAAGAAGACTTATGTCGCCGCCAGTGAAGAAACCAAACAGGCTGCCAGAAAGATGGAAGCCAAACAGGCCAAACCGGTCGGTGACGCCAAACCGAAAAGAATCGGTGCTGTAATCTGTTGGGTATTAGCTTTAGTTCTTGAAGTCTGTGCCTTCCTGGTCTTACAGGGCAAGATCGATCTCAAGTTCATGCCGCAGCTCTATCAGCTTATCCTGTTTCTGGTCTTAGATCTCGTCTTAGTCATCGTCGGATCACAGCTGTGGAAACAAGCCAATCACATTGATCCGGCTTCGGAAAAAGATCCGGTCAAATTCTGGCTGTGGAACAACATGGGCGTTATCGTCGCTGCTGTCGCCTTCGTACCATTTGCGATCCTGGCCTTAACCGACAAGAATGCCGACAAGAAGACCAAGACCATCGCTACCGTTGCCGCTGTAATATGCCTGCTGATCGGCGGTGTTGCATCCTATGACTTCAATCCGGTTTCATCCGAGCAGAAAGATGCGGCTGTCCAGGCTTTGGGCTCAGAAACCGTATACTGGTCAACATTCGGCAAGGTCTATCACACACATGACGACTGTTCACACCTCAATCAGTCTGAACAGCTGACATATGGAACTGTATCAGAAGCAATCGCAGCCAATCGTGTCAGACTGTGCAAGACCTGTGCAAACAGAGATAATATCTCCGGGGTTGCTACTGAAAACTAGGAAAATTGCTCGAAAGAGCAATTTTTTTATTTCCTGATTATTGAAAATTGCAATATCTTGTGTTAAACTTTATAAGCAATG